>JAJPKD010000137.1 GCA_021323895.1 Acidobacteriota bacterium
AGATTGCGCCCGCGAATACGGGAAGAAATTTACGGATGCCGCCTCGCGCGCCGGTGATTACATCGAAGAAAAAGCCGGCGTCGTCGGCGAGAAAATCAAAAACCTGCAAGGCAAGAACTTCAACGAGATTGCGGATGAGGCGAAGGATTATGCTCGCCGCAAACCAGGTCAGGCGATTTTGATTTCAGCAGCCGCGGGTTTGGTGTTGGGCCTTTTGCTGCGGAACAGCCGGCGAGTTTTCTAATACGAGGGCAGCAAAGCCAGCAACTGCAAGCCGACCCCGACATAGCCTTCGATGTCGGGCGGTTGCAATCGTTGATCGCTGCGAAAAAAGAACAACTGATTTCCGCCCGCGTCGGTGCAGGTGCCGGAGTAACTCTCATAGAACCCGAGCACGCGATCGTTGAAGGCTTGTCGAATCGACATCTCATCCTGCCCGCGCAACAGATAGTGCCGCGAGAACTCCGGGCGCTGGCCAAAATCGATATCCTGATAACCAAAGGCGCTGAGCATCTTGTAGATGAAATTCTCTGGCCGCAGAGAGAAAAAGGGGACGTTTAAGTTCGCCGGCTCGAAATAAACAACCGATTGAAAGTGGGTGTGACTGTTCTTGCCGCTGCCGACTGTGTATCTGTAGTCGAAGACTGCCGCCTTGACGCCGCTTGCCTCGCCATACATGAAATTCTTTATCTGCTTCGCATGACCTTGATTGAAGAGCGGGAAACGCTCAAGACCGGGAATCATATTCATCGGCGCCTCGGCCGAGAAATTCCAGCCGAGCTGCCCCGCCTTTACCGCTAAAGCCTGGGTTCGCTGCTTCTCTTTCTTGTTTTGATAAATCAGCAGAAAGATGATCAGCGGAATGATCAGAACCACAAAGAGGAGTGTGAATGCGACAGCCATTATTAAACGGTTACGGCCTCGCGATATTCACCCCAGACCAAGCGCAAGCGATTGCTGATTTCGCCTACGGTCGCGAACGCTTCCACGCATTTGAGGATGTGCGACAGGACGTTTTCAGTTCCCTTCGCGGCCTGTTCGAGATTCATCAGCGCGACTTCGGTCGCCGCTGCGTCACGACGATCGCGCAGTGCACGGACGCGTTCGATCTGAGCTTGCTCGATCGAAGGATCGACGCGCAGCGTCTTCATCTTTGACTCTTCATCGCTCTGGAATTGATTCACGCCAACGACGATCGCGTCTTTCGTTTCGACCGCGCGTTGATATTCGTAGGCTGAGTTCTGAATCTCGCGCTGAATGTAGCCCTGTTCGATCGCACGCAGCGTCCCACCCAAAGCATCGATCTTGTCGAGATATTCCACCACGCGCTGTTCGATCTCGGTGGTGAGCTGCTCAATCGCATACGAACCGGCCAGCGGATCAACCGTGTCGGCCACGCCTGACTCAAACGCGATCACTTGTTGCGTGCGCAGCGCCACCCGCGCCGCATCTTCAGTTGTCAGCGCCAGCGCTTCGTCCATAGCGTTGGTGTGCAGCGACTGCGTACCGCCAAAAACCGCAGCGAGCGCCTGCAAAGTCGTGCGCACGACATTTACCTCGGGTTGCTGCGCAGTCAAAGTCGAGCCGGCCGTCTGCGTGTGAAAACGCATCATAAGCGAGCGCGGATCGCGGGCATGAAATCGTTCCCGCATGATGCGCGCCCACAGGCGGCGCGCTGCGCGAAACTTCGCGACCTCTTCGAGCAGATTGTTGTGAGCGTTGAAAAAGAAAGAGATGCGCGGCGCGAACTCGTCAATTGCGAGCCCGGCATCGATTGCGGCTTGAACATAAGCGAGCGCGTCGGCGAAGGTGAAGGCGACTTCCTGGACCGCCGTCGAGCCGGCTTCGCGAATGTGATAGCCGCTAATCGAAATCGTGTTCCAGTTGGGAACTTCGCGCGCGCAGAAGGCGAACGTGTCGGTGATCAAACGCAGCGAAGGCTCAGGCGGAAAGATGTACGTGCCCCGCGCAATGTATTCTTTGAGGATGTCGTTCTGAATTGTGCCGTTAACTTTATCGAACGCGACATTTTGCTTCCGCGCAACCGCGAGATAAAGACACAACAGAATCGCCGCCGTCGCATTGATGGTCATTGAAGTTGAAACGCTGTCGAGCGGGATTCCATCAAAGAGCCGCAGCATGTCTTCGAGCGAATCGATCGCGACGCCGACCTTGCCAACTTCACCCGCGGCGAGCGGATCGTCTGAATCCAAACCAATCTGCGTCGGCAGATCGAACGCCACGGACAAACCGGTCGTGCCCTGCGACAAGAGATACTTGTAACGGGCGTTCGACTCTTCCGCAGTCGCATAACCCGCGTACTGCCGCATGGTCCACAGACGGCCGCGATAGAGGTTGCGCCGAATCCCTCGCGTATAAGGAAATTCGCCGGGGTCGCCAAGATCGCGATCGTATTCAACTTCTTCCGTGTTCGCCGGATTGAAATCAACGGGCAATTCAATTCCGGAAGAAGTCTTGAAATGCTCGCGGCGTTCTTCTTTGATTTTTGTGGCCATTGGGTGCTCGCGTCGCTGCGAGGCTAACAGAGCGACGTTGGAGAGTTCAACTTTTGGAGCGCACGCATCCTGCGTGCGGGTCGCGGGCATCCCTGCCCGCTCTTCTCAAGCACTCGCAGGCAGGATGCCTGCGAACCGCCTGCAAGATGCAGGCGCTCCCAGGAAGCGGGCTCCAACAAACTGCTTGAATCGCGGGCGCGGCTGGCTTAGCATCGCAGCATGGAAATGGACGAGGAGACGAAGCGGCTGGCCGAGGAAGTAGGGACGGCGATCAATGAATCGGTCCGCGACTCGCCGGCAGTGGCCGCAGCCATCGAACGTCTGCGCGAAGCGGGATTTGAGATGGAGTTGACGCTCAAGCTGGAAATTGGATTGCGCCCACAGAGCGATGATGAAGAAGAACAGCCGAGCGGCGAATCGTTCGAGTTAACCGAAGAGGATCTGCGAATTCTGAGATCGATGAAGATCAAGATCGAC
>JAJPKD010000150.1 GCA_021323895.1 Acidobacteriota bacterium
CGTTAACGTGGCCGGGGCGACTTCGGTCGTGAGCGGCAGAACATTCTTCTGGCTGTTCGAATCTTTTTTCTCCACGCCACCCACGCCGAGCATTCGCAAAATCGTTTTCCAGGTCGAATGCGGCTGCGTGGTCTGGGGCCGCAGAAAAGCCTGATTGTGTTCGAGATCGAGCGTCTTAACGACGCGACGCAGCAGGCCAGGACTCGTCAAAATTTGAAGTTGAGTGTTGAAGTAAGCGGGATCGTTAACTGGACTGACGATCATCGGCGCGGTTTTGCCCGCGTACATCGGATTATTTTCGAGATCGACCTGCACGCGCGACGAAGCTTCGTAGATGTCCGGCTTGCGCGCGACGTAAACCAGCGCCAGCGCCGTCATCAACGCCGCCACGCCAATCACCAGCCAGAGGCGCTTGCGGATGGCTCGCCAATAATCGAGCAGATGAACTTCGTTCTCGCCGCCATCGAGGTTGTATCCGTAGGCTGCGCGATACGCAGCCGTCTCGTCGGGCCGGCGATCAATCTCGCGCGGCTCGTCTTCGCGCTTCACTAGTTTTGTGGCTTGGTTCATGGTTGTTTGATAAGGGCAAAGAGCATGGAGCTAAGGGCAAAGAGCAAAGTGGCAAGAGCAAGAGTCTGACAATTTGCGGGCGCGCCGGACGTTTCGCTCTTGGCGCTTTACTCTTTGCTCTTGGCCATCACGGAATAACTCGCACCGGCATCTGCGCCACCGAAGGAGCGACCGCGCCGAGTAAGCTGCGAATCAAACTCTTTCCGGTTGATTCAGGTACTTCCACGATGTCGTTCGGTTGCAGCAGAAGGTCGTCCTCTTTCTTTCGCGCAATCGCGCTCAGGTTGACGTACATCTCCGATTTTCCCGTCGCTGACTGTCGCACGATATGCACGCGATCAGTTTTGGAATCGCGCAGCGGCCCACCGGCCATCGCAATCGCGCGCGATACAGTGATTGGTTCTTTCAAAGGGAGCGATTTTGGACTGTAAACGTTGCCGACCACATAAATCTGCTCAGCTTCAGGAATCGTGACGATGTCGCCGGGCTCGACGAAGGGATTCGCGTTTTCTGCGCCACGCAGAGTGTCGTTTAGTTTCAGTGTGATGAAGGCTTCGGATGTTTGCGAATCGGTCGAGCAAATATCTTGCCGCGGCGCGCGCACAATGTTGATGGTTTGGCCGGCCTTGTCGGAAGGACCTTTGGCAAACGTAAGCAGTTCGAGCAGACGGATGTGGCGCTGCATCTGATAGCGGCCCTGTTCGTTGACGGCGCCGATCAGCGCGACTTCGCGCGCGTGGTATTCCTTGATGAAGACATCGACGGGAAGGTTCCGATAGTAGCGCGCATATCGCGTCGAGATTTCTTGCGCCAGCTCGCCTTCGGTCTTGCACGCTGCCTGAATCTCGCCGTCGATTAGCGGCATGCGAATCATCCCGTTGCCTTCGACGCGCACAGCATCGCGCGAAAGCTGCGGCCGGTTATACACGCGGATGTCGAGCACGTCGCCGACGCCAATTCGATAACGTTCTGGTTGCGGCGCGACCATCGCTGGACTTTGCGCGCCAACCGTCGTTGTCAGGATGACAAAGATGAAAGCGGTACCAATTACTTTGTATTTCATAAGTTACTTTCCACCCAGGCCGATGCGGCGCGAGAGCAAAGCCTCGCGCATGTGATTAGGCCGCGCCAGGTTCAAAACTGTGTTGCTGACCAGCACCATCAGCTCGTCATGCTCACGTCGAAAAGCACCGGTCAGCGGCTGTTCGCCGGTCTTGTCGATGACGCCGTCGCGGACCCACTGCCAAAATTGCTTCTGCGTGGTCCAGAATTCTTTTTCGTCGCGGCAAATTACCAGCGCGGTTTTCTTCTTCTTTTTCTTTTCCTTCTTGGTCATGTGATTGTCCGAGATTTCCCTCCCTCGCGGCCGGGCTTCTCACAATAGCGACAGACGCACTTCTCCGCCTGCGTGATCTAATCGTTCGCAAACGAATGCACGCGGCGACCCCGAAGGGAAACCTCTTACGCGAGGCAGCTTCAGTTTTTCAAAACGCCAAAACTTGCGGCGCTTCCATCTAGAAATCCGGGCCTCCGTCGCGCAACAGGTGCGAAACCAACTCAGCGCGACGCTTAACTCCGAACTTCGCAAAAATATTTCGCAGATGAAACTTTATCGTCTGCTCGCTCACTTCCAGGCGCGATCCAATCTGTGCGTTCGTCAAGCCTTGCGCGCAGCAAAGCGCGACTTCAGTTTCGCGGCGACTCAAACTTTTTGTTCCCGCAACCCGATGCACGGCACGCGCGAGCGACGATGCGCCGTGTTCATTCACTAGCGCCTTGGGATAAATCGAAACGCCAACGGCGCGGCGGCGCGCGAGAATTTCGTCCGGTGCGAACACCAGGTAAACCATCGGCGGATGATCGCCGTTGTGACCGGCCACCTTCTGACGCTCGATGCTTAGCTTATTGACCAGTCCCTGTACCCCGCGACGCACGGTGCTGTAACCCTGAATTCCGCTTAGCGCCATCAAGCGCCGCGTGGTAAATGACGCCACGCGCGTTCCTACCGCAGCGATCTCGGCGAGCATCGCTGCGTACAACTGCTGCTCAGTCACGGTGTGGCTCAACGCCACGAGAGCCATCGCCTGCTCGTCAGTTAGCTGTTCGGAATTCCGGTCGAAAGGGTAGGTTGCTGGAGCAACGGCAGATGAACTTGAACCCTTGGAGAAAAGCATCGCTGCTATCCGGACTTGCGTTTGAGGGGAGACGACTGCTGTCGCTTCTCAGTTAACCGCTGCCAGACACCGCGCGCGCAAAATCAACGTTCAGTGCCGTCGAACTTTCTGTGATTAGGGCGAAGAGACTAATTCTTTGACCAAAACCTGTCAAGAAAAATTACCCGCTGAAATCAGGCAATCGCGAACTTGCGTGAATCGCTTTCGCGATGTAGGCTTGCGGCTTCTCGCGACGATGAAAAAGCGTTCGAGCTTCGATCACAACCTCTCACAGCAAATCGATGTCTGCGGCTAATACTACTCCAATGGTCAGGCAGTACCAGGAGCTGAAATCTCAGCATCCGGGGACGCTGCTTTTCTTTCGCCTGGGCGATTTCTATGAGTTGTTTTTTGAAGACGCGGTCATTGGCGCGAGAGAACTCCAAATCACTCTGACGGCGCGCCACAAAGAACGCGGCGATCCAATTCCCATGTGCGGCGTGCCACACCATTCGGCCGCTAACTACATCGCGAAGCTGGTGCGCAGGGGTTATCGCGTCGCCGTCTGCGAACAGACCGAAGAGGCAAGCAAGACAAAAAAGCTCGTGCGCCGGGAAGTCATTCGCATTGTTACGCCCGGCACACCAATCGACCCACAGTTGTTGGAAGCGAAGGAATCGACTTATCTCGCTGCAGTGTGCGCGCGCGGCAACAATGTCGGCGCGGCATTCCTCGATATCTCGACCGGCGAATTTCGCGCGACGCAGGCCAGCGGCAACGAGGCTTGGACGCGCATCGCGGCAGACGTTGAGTCTTACGCACCGCGCGAACTTCTCTTCCCGGCGGCCTTGGCGCCGCTCGTTCGCGCTGGTTTTGGAGTTGCTCCGCATACGAAATCGCTTCCGCTGAGCGACGAATCAAACGGGGATCAAGTTCCTGGACCGCCGACCGACGCATCAGCCCTCACGTTCGGAAATTCAGCGATAGCGCTGACCCCACTCGATGATTGGTTGTGGCAGGCGAATGATGCTGAGGCTTTGCTCCTGAAACAATTCGGCGTGCAGTCGCTCGATGGCTTTGCCCTGACTGGCAAGACTGAAGCGATCATGGCAGCCGGCGCATGCCTGCGCTACGCCCAGGACACGCAGCGCGCTGCCGCGGCGCACGTCAGCGACATTGTCTATTTCGAGCCTCAGGATCATCTGGTCCTCGACAACATCACAGTTCGCAACCTCGAACTCGTTGAAGGGCTGGGCAGCGGGAATGCTTCGCGCTCGCTGCTCGACGTCATCGACGAGACGGTTACCGGAATGGGCGCGCGTTTGCTTCGTTCGTGGCTGCTCCGGCCGTCGATTCATCGTGGCGAAGTCGAAGCGCGACATGGCGCCGTCGCCGAACTGCATACCTCGCACATGAAGCGCGATGGCTTGCGCGCGTTGCTGAAAGAAGTTTCCGATGTCGAGAGACTATCCGGTCGCTTGAATCTTGGTTCGGCGACGCCGCGCGATCTGGTGGCGTTGCGCCGGTCTCTAGATCAAGTGCCTGGCATCCGCGAACGCCTGATGAATGCAGAGTCTTCCCTGCTTCAGGTGCTCAATGAATCGATTGATGAACTCGCCGACGTGCGGCTGTTAATAGCCTCAGCGATCGAAGACGATCCACCAGCGAAGGTGATCGACGGCGGTGTGATCAAGAGCGGGTACTCAACCGAACTTGATGAACTTCGATCGCTCAGTCACGACGCCAAACAAACCATTGCGGCACTCGAGGCAGAAGAACGCGCGCGCACCGGGATTGGGAATCTGCGCGTGCGCTACAACAACGTCTTTGGTTACTTCATCGAGGTCTCAAAAGGTAATGCGCCACGCGTGCCGGCAGATTACGAGCGGCGGCAGACATTGGCGAACGCTGAGCGATACACAACGACGGCTTTGAAAGAATACGAGAGCAAGGTGCTGGGGGCCGAAGAGCGCATTCTGCAACTCGAGTCAGAGGTCTTTTCTCTCATTTGCCGCCAGGTCGCGGCTGAAACTGCGCGCATCCAGGCAACCGCGCGCGCGTTGGCATGACTCGATGCGTTGGGCTCGCTTGCCGAAACCGCCGTGCGACGTCGCTACGTTCGTCCCGTCATGCATGATGGCGATCAGATTGAGATCATCCACGCTCGCCATCCCGTAATCGAGGTCTTCATCGACGCGCCATTCGTTCCGAACAGTGTCTATCTGAACAACTCGACTGATCGATTGCTGATCATTACCGGCCCGAACATGGGCGGCAAAAGCACAGTCCTGCGCCAGACGGCGCTCATCTGCATTCTCGCGCAGATGGGCTCCTTCGTTCCGGCTGAGTCCGCCAAGCTACCGTTGCTGGATCGCGTCTGGACGCGCGTCGGTGCGTCGGATGATCTCGCGCGCGGCCGATCGACGTTCATGGTCGAGATGACTGAGACGGCCGCGATTCTGCATAGCGCGACGCCGCGTTCGCTCGTCTTGCTGGATGAAATTGGCCGCGGCACCGCCACGTTCGACGGGCTGTCAATCGCGTGGGCCGTCGCGGAGTATCTGCATGACTCGCCGGAACACTCCGCGAAAACTCTGTTCGCCACGCACTATCATGAATTGACCGAGCTGGCCGAGCGGCTGCCCGGTGCGCAGAACTATCAAATCACCGCGACTGAGCGCGAAGGCGAAGTGGTTTTTCTGCATCGACTGGAACGCGGTCGCACGTCGAAGTCGTACGGGATTGAAGTCGCGCGCCTCGCCGGCATGCCTCCCGCGGCATTAGGTCGCGCGCGTGAAGTCTTGCAACGGCTGGAACGTTACGAACTCGACGTATTTGCTGAAGAACAGACTAAAGTGGCATCCACGCGCGCCCTTGCCGTCGGTTCCAGCGCACCATCGGAAACAGACGATGCTGCGCTGCGTTCGGTTGCGACGAGTGCCGGACGGCGACGGTTGGCCGCGCAATCCTCGCTATTCGATCTTGCTAACCAGAGAGTTGTCGATGAACTACGCGACGCGAAAGTTGACGAAATCAGCGGCGACGAAGCGAAACGGTTGTTGCAGGAATTACGCGCGAAGTTATTGTAGTTCAGGACGCCTTGGCCGCGTCGCGAATCACCAAATCGAAAGTTCCCGGAGACACTTTTCGAAATCGGCTGTTGCGATTCAACGAGACAGCGATACTGATCGTCGGGTTGTGTCCGGTGAAGCTGAACCCACCTTCCATCAAGCGATTGTAAATTTCGTTCACGTGCAGCGGGCCACCGGCTTCGCGCAGGATCATGGTCGTCGCCTGAGGGATCGTGCGATCGAAGAAGCGATCGCTGGTTGCCTCGATATTTGGCTTGACGGTCGGGATGTTGTGTCGGGCCGGAGACGTGCTGTGGTGCTCTTCCAACTCAATGCGCGCGAGACGCCGTTGCAGTGCCTCCATCTCACCGGAGAAATTCGCGTTGGCCGCAGTCGCGGAAGTATTCACGACGTTGGAAAGCAACCGCACGATGGCGGCTTCAGTCGTGCTCGCCAGCGCATCGATCTCGATTATCTCGGCGCGAATCATCTCGGCTTCCGATTCAATCTCGGCGAGGCGCGCTGCCAGACGCGTCCGTGCCGCGCGCGATTGCCGCAGGTTCTGTTCGAGCCGGGCGATGAGGGTCTCGTTGGCCATCTCAAGTTCGAATTTTAGATTGGAGATCGCCGATTGGCAATGATTTAGTGATCGCGCTCGACTATGTACCCGGGAATGGAGCAGAGCGCGTCTTTGTAAACAGAATCATTCAGGCCTTCGATCGAAGAGATCGCCGCGCTGGCGTACTCGATCGCGCGTTGGAGGGTCATCTGCAAAGCACCGGTGCGCTCCAGCGCCTCCAGGAGCGAGTCCCGCGTTACGTTGTGATAGCTCGCCTCGCTCATTACCTGTTGAATCTGTGCCCGCATCGCAGGCTCGGCCTGAAGTAACAAAATCAACGGCAGCGAAAGCTTTCCTTCGATCAAATCGGCGCCGGCTGGCTTTCCCAAAACTTCTTCGCTGCTGGTGAAATCCAAAAGATCGTCAATCAGTTGAAACGCCACACCGAGATTCATTCCGTAATCGCGCATCGCGATCTGCTGATCTGATGTCGCGTTGCCAAGCAGCGAGCCGATTTCACAACAGGCACTGAATAGGTACGCCGTCTTCCGCGCGATGACGTCGAAGTACTGCGCTTCGGAAATGTCTGTGCGGCCGAGCAGCGTCAGTTGCAAAAGCTCGCCCTCCGTCATCTTGCGCGTTACGGCCGTCAGAATGTCGAGAATGGAAAGCGAACGTTCCGCGAGACTGGTCTCGAACGCCGACATATAGAGCCAGTCGCCCATCAGCACTGCAGTCTGATTGCCGAATTCGGAGTTAATCGAAGGACGATTGCGACGGGTGTCGGCTTTGTCGATCACATCGTCGTGAACGAGTGTCGCGGTGTGCAGAAACTCCATCACAGTCGCCATGCGAATGGCGCTCTGATTTGATCCATTGCCGCCCACCGCGTAGTTCGAAAGGATGGTAAGCGCCGGACGCACGCGTTTCCCGCCCGAGCGTCGCAAGTGATCGCCGATGTAAGCAATCACCTGAATGTTCGATCGTGCCTGGCGTTCGAACTCGGTTTCGACGAGTTGAAGTTCATCCGCGATCGGCTCGAAGATACGCCCCGCTGTTAAGCGAGTCTCTTCGAGCAATGCTGTTTGTCCGCTTGCGGTCATCATGTTGCGTTTGACCCACCCGCTACCGCAGGTGGTACTGACTAGTTCGTTCGATATTTCGTAAACTGCATGTTGATGCCGAAGTCTTTCGCCTTCAACGTCGCGATTACCTGCTGCAAGGTATCTCGATCCTTGCCTGACACGCGCACCGTGTCACCCTGTATCGATGCCTGCACTTTCGCTTTCGAGTCCTTAATTAGCTTAACGATGTCTTTCGCCTTTTCCTGCGGAATTCCCTGCTGAATCTGCGCCCGCTGGCGCACGGTCCCACCGGCCGCAGGCTCGACGGCCCCATAACTCAAAGCCTTCAAAGGGACACCACGTCGCACGAGTTTCTGCTGCAAGATATCATTCATGTTGCGGAGCTTGGTCTCGTCCTCAGCGGATAGCACCAGCTCTTTCTCTTCGAGAGCAACATCTGCGTGGCTGCCTTTGAAGTCGAACCGCTGGTGTACCTCTTTCATCGTTTGATTAATCGCGTTTACGATTTCAGCGCGATCAACCTGCGAAACTATGTCGAATGAATTCTGTTGGGCCATTTCGCTGGTTAGCTAGACGACGAGAATAACATCAAAGCGCGGGCATGTGAAAGTGTTCTCTATGTAAGCCTGGACTTCAGTCTGGGACTTCACCAGAACGTTCACAGACTAAAGTCTAAGCTGCGACCGCACGCCAAATAGTCTCGCGAAATTCTCGCTGGTAATGCGGCCGACGTCGTTCACCTGGCGATCGTGTAGTTCAGCGAGACACTTCGCGGTCTCGACTACGCGCGCCGGTTCGTTTCGCTTGCCTCGGAAAGGGACCGGTGTGAGATAAGGGCAATCCGTTTCTACCAGCAATCTATCGAGCGGCAGTTGGCGGGCAATGTCACGCAAATCCTGAGCTTTCTTGAACGTAAGATTCCCAGCGAATGAGATCAAGAACCCGAGGTCGATTGCGTCCAAAGCCATCTGCAAATTACCGCCGAAGCAATGCAGAACACCAGCGCGTTCGTAGACGTCCAGTTCTTCTCGCAGGATGGCAATCGTGTCGTCTTTAGCTTCGCGTGAATGGATGACGACGGGAAGGTTCAAAGAGCGCGCAATGCGAAGTTGCCGGCGGAAGACTTCTCTCTGCACCTCGCGTGGCGAGTGATCGTAGTGGTAGTCGAGACCGATTTCGCCCCAGGCAACGACGCGAGAGTTTTTCGCCAGCTCAACGAGACTCGTTTCCACCGGATCGTCGAACAGTTTGGCATCGTGCGGATGAACGCCGATCGCGCAAAAGATTTCTTCGTGCTGCTCGCTCAGCGCTACAGCGCGTTCGAACGCGCTGCTGTGCGGATCGCCCGTGCCCACATTGAGCATCGTCGTGACGCCCGCAGCGCGCGCGCGCGCAATTACGTCATCACGATCCTCATCGTATTCCGGACCATCGATGTGGCAGTGTGAATCGACAAATTGAGTCATTAGATGAACGAATCACTTCAGGCGGGCGCCATTCGGCACTTCTTCTGCGAAGGTCGCAATTACCGGTTTGCCTTCGTCGCCCACAGACGCGGCGAGGAGCATGCCCTGCGATTCGTAACCGCGCAGCTTCCGCGGTTTTAGATTAGCGACGACGACAATTTTACGGCCGATGAGATTCTCCGGTTCGTAGTATTGTGCGATGCCGGCGAGAATTTGGCGCGGTTTCTCTTCTCCGATATCGACGGTAATCAGCAGCAGCTTGTCGGCCTTCGGGATTCTTTCAGCGGTCTTCACTTCCCCGACGCGCAGATCGATCTTCGCGAAATCCGCGATGTCGATGTACGCTACGCCGGGCACAGCCTCGGCTTCGGTTGCATGTTGACCGGAACCTTCTGCTTCCGTACTTCCTGCGGCGGGGGATACTGACTCCCGACCCCCGACTCCTGACTCCTGGCTTTTGATTTCTTCCATAGTTCTTGCCTTATCGATTCGTGGAAACAAGGGTTTGATTTCGTTAATGCCCGTACCTTCGCTGAGATCGCCCCAATTCAATGTTTGTGGATCGATGCTGGAAACTTCGTCAGTCAAACCAATTTGCCGGTAGGTGTCGCGTGACGTGCTCGGCATGACCGGGTAAAGCAAGACAGCAAGCCAACGCAAAGTTTCCGCTGCCCGATAAAGCACGGCATTCAGTGTCTGTCGTTGTGACTGATCCTTGGCCAAATCCCAGGGGCGCGCGTCAGAGATCATCTTGTCAACGCGAGCAACGATGGCCCAGGCTTCTTCGAGCGCGCGACTAAAATTGAAATCGTCGAACTGCTTGATGAACTGATCGCGTGCTTGCGCCAGCAGCTTCGAGACCGTTGCATCATCCGTTTCAACTCCCGCTCGTTTTGCCGGCAAGCGCGCTTCATCCGAAATCGCGCGCGACGGAATCCTGCCATCGCAGTAGCGCTGAATCATCGTTAGCGTGCGGCTGGAGAGATTGCCCAGACCGCTTGCCAGATCGCTGTTGGTGCGATCGATCAAGCCCTCGTAACCAAAGCGACCGTCCTGACCGAACACCATTTCGCGCAAACAGAAATAACGAATCGCGTCGATGGGAAAGTACTTGTTCAGTACATCCAACTCGATCGTGTTGCCCAACGTCTTCGACATCTTGCGCCCAGTCGGATCGACCCACATGCCGTGAGCCACAATTGCTCGTGGCTGCTCGACGCCGGCAGCCATCAAAAACGCCGGCCAATAAACAGCATGAAAGCGCAGAATGTCTTTGCCAACCAGATGCAGGGCCGGCCAGAACTTTTCGAATCCGTCCGCGCGGTTCTGTTGCTCGTTGCCGAAGCCGATTGCCGTGATGTAGTTCGTCAGCGCGTCGAACCAGACGTACATCGTGTGCTGCGGATCATCGGGTACGGGAATGCCCCAGCTCACAGAGGTACGCAAGCGACTGACGGAAAGATCCTGAAGTCCGCTGGCGACAAAACTCTTTACCTCATTGCGGCGTGCTTCCGGTCTAACGAAGTCGCGGGATTCGTAAAGATGCAAAAGCGCTTCGTCGAAATCAGACAACCGAAAGAAGTAGCTCTCTTCCGAAACCCGATCGAGTTTGGTTTCGTGAATCAGACATGTCGGCGGATCGTTTGGATTCGCAGCCTTCGCATACTCGTCTTCAGTCTTGTACGCCGCACAGGGCGCACAGAACCATCCTTCGTAATGACCCTTGTACAGCGCGTCGTTTCCCTTCGGCGTCTTAGCCTTGGCGACACGACGCCAAAATTCGCCGACGCCTTCGTAGTGAAACGGATTTGTCGTGCGCATGAAGATGTCGTAGCCGCCATGCGCGGTGTCGAGTCCAAACGCATCGGCCATCTTCTTGAAGTAATCGACCACAAAATCTGCTTGCTGTTTGGGCGTGCGATTGTTCCGCTGCGCCGCGCGCTCGATATTGATGCCGTGCTCATCCGTGCCGGTGAGGAAAAAGGTTTCTACACCACGCTGCCGCTTCGAGCGCGCAATCGCATCCGCCACGATCATCGTGTACAGATGACCGAGATGCGGAAAGCTGTTGGCGTAATAGATGGGTGTAGTTACGTAGAAAGTCATGCGTAGTAAATCGTGAATCGTAAATCGTAAATAGATCAGATTCCTCGCTGCTCGACGTGATGACGCAAGCCAGTCAGCATGCGGCCGATCTCATCAAGCGGCACCGCCAAGGCGCGGAAGTTTTCCGCCGACAGGTAATGAAGCTTATGTGCAATAAGCAGCTCCGTTTCGACTTCGCTGGCGGAACCTTGGGTGTTCGCAAGAAAATAGGCGAATTCCTTACGGGTTTTTCGTGCCGCTCCCTCTGCAATATTCGCGGAAATGGAAACCGCCGCTCTCCGCAGTTGTGAAGTCAGCCCAACTTCTCTTCGCTTGGAAAGCCTTCCGTAGCTCTGTACAAGTCCACAACAAAATCAATGGATTTATTCCATACGTCGAGTTTCTCATGAGGTCTCATGACTCATAAAGCCGACATCTATTTACGATTTATAATTCACGATTCACTTCTTCTTTGCGAACTCATCGTTAGGATTGAACTTCGGTAGCGAAGGTAAGTTCGCCACGCGCCTTCCAATCTCCATCGCAAAATCAGCTTCCTGAATCATGCCGGCGAAGTTCCAATCGTCGCGATATTCGTCCGAAGGCTGGTGTTAATGGGCTTCGTTGTATTCGCGAAACTTCTTCTCGCCCCAATCCTTCGGGTGGCCGATGTATTCATTCCCTTCCTTCAAGCTGATCGAAGGCACGCCGACCTTTGCGAAAGGAAAATGATCCGAGCGATAGAACGATCCCTGCTCGGGGCGTGGATCGGGCGAGATGCGCAGGCCCCGCTCGCGGGCGATCTGGTCAACGACTGCTTGCAGCGACGATCGCTCAGCGCCGAGCGGCACGAAGTCTCGCGTCGGGCCGAGTATGTTCATTGAATCGAGGTTGATGTCCGCGGCAGTCTTGTTTACCGGTACCAGAGGATGCTGGGCGTACCATTCAGCGCCGATTAAGCCCTGCTCTTCACCAGTTGTGATCAAGAAGAGCATCGAGCGACGTGGCTTCTGCGCAGGTGGCAGTGAAGACAGCGCGCGCGCAATTTCCAGTACCGACGCCACGCCGGTCGCATTATCCAGCGCGCCGTTATAAATCGTGTCACCGGTCTTGTCTGGCGCGCCGATGCCGAAGTGATCCCAATGAGCAGTGAACACGACGTATTCATCGCGCAACTTCGGGTCGCTTCCCGGCAGGATCGCCGCCACGTTTGGAGCTTCAACCCGTTTCAGTTCGCTCTTCAAATCGATCGAGGCGGTGAGATTCAACTTCACCGGCTTGAAATCACGCGACGCCGCCTGCTTGCGCACCTCATCGAGGCTCAATCCCGCGAGCTGCATCATCCGGTGCGCGGCTTCATCGGTCATCCATGATCGGATTTTCAGAAAAGGAGTCTTGTCGCTAGGGGTGCGCGCGATGTCGAAGCGCCACGAGCCATTCGACGTTCGCACCACGCTCCACGGATAACCCGCGGACTCGCTGGTGTGAAGCAAGATTGCGCCGACCGCTCCGCGGCGCGCCGCTTCTTCGTATTTGTAGGTCCAGCGTCCGTAGTAAGTCAGTCTACGACCGCCAAACAAATCGGGCTCCTGCGGAGTTGCTGGGGGATCGTTGACCAGCATGACGAGAATCTTGCCGCGATAATCTTCCTCCGGCAGCTTGTAATCATTCCACTTCTGTTCGGGCGCGTCGATGCCATAGCCTACGAACACAAGCGGCGCGTCGACTTTCACCTGTTCCGTTTGCGCGCCCGTGAACGCCACAAAGTCATCAGCAAATTTGAAGTTCGCCGCTTCCGTTGGTCCATTGATGTGCAGCTCCGTTTTCGGATCGGCTTTCACTCCGACCAGAGACACCGGCTGCCAGTAACTCCCCTTTTCGCCCGCGCCTTTCAATCCCAGAGCTTCAAATTGCTCAGCGCAGTAGAGTGCTGCCAGTTCGCCGCCCTTGGCGCCTGTGCCGCGGCCTTCGAGTCGATCATCCGCGAGAAACTTGATATGAGCGCGCAACGCATTCTCGCTGATTGGGCTTGAAACTCTGGTTCCGCGCTGGGCCAGTACGACCGCGAGAGGAACGACTAGAGAAATCGCAACGACAGCAATTTTATTGTGCATTTTGAACATAAGGCTTGATTAAGCGAAGTTGATATTGTTTTGGATGCCTTCTTCGCCGGCCCTCTCCAAGAGTCGAACCAAGGCGGCGCGCTCCCGAATTCGAGCATTCCGGCGTATCAGAATTATTATCCCCGCATGGCTACTTATTTTCGCTGCCGAGAGAAAGTCATCACGATTACACGTCATCAGCACAAAGCCATTTTCGCCTGCGTACCGGAGCACCTCTTCGTCGGGCGTTTGTGGGTCAAGTAAATCTCGCAGCTTGGCAACCTGATGTCCCATAGCCACAAGCGTGTAGGCCATGTCATCAGGCACATCGTGATCAAAAAGGAATCTCACGATGTTTCGCCATCGCTCATTTGCCGAGCGATCAATAAATCGATTTCACCTCTATGATCCTCGTAGTATGCGAGGCATTCGTAGACTTGGGCCTTGCTTAAGTTGGGGAAACTCTGGGCCACGAGACTATCTATGGTTTCACCATTCTGTAGTAGTCCGATTACGTCATGGACTCCAATTCTCGTTCCTCTCACGATAGGATTGCCGCCACGCACGCCGGTTTCTTGAGTGATGTACGCATATTCCGTCGGCACGACAGATTCTGAATTGATCGCATTCGTCCTAAGGTCCTGCATGATGATTCAGTCTATCGAGTTATTCGGTCAAAGGCCAGATTACTTGCCCGTTATCAATGCCATCGCCTCGGCCCGCGTGCGCGGGTCTTTGCGGAAGCCACCCAGCACCGCCGAGGTTACGGTCATCGCGCCGGATTTCTTCACGCCGCGCAAGGTCATGCACGTGTGTTCGGCCTCGATCACGACCATCACGCCGAGCGGCTTCAGTTGATCGAAAAGCGTGTTCGCAATCTCTGAAGTCAAACGCTCCTGCAGTTGCAACCGCCGCGCGAAGGTCTCAGACAGTCGCGCCAATTTGGAAACGCCGAGAATGTTTCCGTTGCGTGGAATGTAAGCGATGTGACACTTGCCCACGAACGGCGCTAGATGATGCTCGCACAGCGACGCTATGGAAATGTCTTTCACGATTACCATCTCGTCGTGCTTGTTACCTGAAAGTGGAACGATGTGCTCGCTCGGGTCTTCACGCATGCCAGCGGTGAGTTCGGCATACATTTCGGCGACGCGCTTGGGTGTGTCGCGCAAACCTTCGCGATTGGGATCGTCACCAATCCCCTCAAGAATTAGCCGCACGCCACGAGCAATTCGATCGAGATCCAGCTCGCTGTGTTTCCGAAGTTTCGATCGCGACTTGATATTTGTGACCTTTGAACTCATACGAACCTAACCCTGATTTTGATTTCGATACGCGGCAACAGCCGAGTCCTGAACGTCGCGCAAAGCTGCGCCGGTTTTCTCGGCTGCGGCGCGGCACTGCTCAAATTCGGGCATCGCCTTCACCTTGCCGTTTACGTGAGCAACTTTAACATCGATCGGACCAAATGCGGTTTCCACGCGCACCGTCTCGCGCGCCAACGCGCGTCGCTTGACTTCGTAACTGCGCGCGCCAATCGTGGTCGTTTCTGAGAATAGCATTTCAAAAAACTTCCCTCGATCCAATGGCCGGCAAAGTATCGAAACCAGTATGCCCGGCCGGTTCTTCTTCATCTGGGTTTGCGTCAAGTAGCAATCGAGCGCGCCCAATTGAAATGCACGATCCATGACGTGGCCGAAAAGCTGCGGTGACATATCGTCGATGTTCGTCTCGATCATTAAGAGCGTTTCATCAAGCGAAGCGCTCGCTTCGCGTGATTCGCCAACGAGTACGCGCAGTGCGTTGGGAAATTCTTTCGGATTCCGTGTCCCAGCCCCGTAGCCGGTCGCTTCAATTTCCATTGTGGGTAGCGTCTCGAATCGTTCGCAGACAGTGGCGATGATCGCGGCGCCAGTTGGCGTGACGAATTCGCCTTCCATATCGCCGGCGTAAATCGGTTTCCCTTTCAGCAATTCCGCAACGGCCGGCGGTGGAATCGGAAACGTCCCATGGGCCATCTTCGCCATACCGTGTCCCACGCGCAGCGGCGAACAGACAAATTGATCTATCCCAAGCAGATCAAAGCCAATGGCGGCGCCGCACACGTCGATGATGGCATCCAGCGCGCCGACTTCATGAAAGTGAATCTTCTCGACGGGCAGGTTGTGCACGTGTGCTTCGGCTTCGGCGAGGCGAGAGAAGATGCGGGCGGCCCGATCCTTTACGCGATCATTCAAACGTGAATCGTAAATGATCTTCAGAATGTCGCTGAGATGGCGGTGCGCATGCTCATGCGCGGTTTGTACCTTCGCGTAAGTGGAACTGATTCCGGATCGATCGACTTTCTCAAACTCGATCTGCCAGCCGCTGACGCCGAGAGATTGCAACTCGTCGATCAGCGCGCGCGAATCAACCCCGGCGCTGACTAATGCGCCGAGCATCATGTCGCCGCTGGCGCCGGCGAAACAGTCGAAGTAGAGAGTCTTCATAATGGTGGTGTCAGAAGCCCGACCGTCAGGGAGGGCAAGCTGACTGATCAAGCCCTTGCTTACGCGCGGGCTTCTGACAGCATCGGCAGGATCTCGCCTGCCTTTCCCGTCAGAACTTCATCGCATAAATCCGACAGAGGCGTCGCTTCGGGATTTACTTCCACGACGTAAGCACCCGCCGCGCGCGCAATTTCTGGAATCGATGCGGACGGATAAACCACTGCCGAAGTGCCAACGACAAAGCACAACTCACAGTTTTCGGCCTCGTGCGCAGCGCGTTCAAATGCACCCGGCGGCAGCATTTCGCCAAACAAGACAACATCCGGCCGCATGTGACCACCACAATCGATGCAAACGGGCACGTCATGATCCATCCTCAATTCGCGCAGTTCATGGCGCTGGCCGCAATCAAAACAACGCGCGCGCCAGAGGTTGCCGTGCAACTCAATTACGTCGCGTGAACCGGCGGCCTGGTGCAAGCCGTCGATGTTCTGTGTCACCAGCGTGAAGTGCTTGAACTGCTGCTGCCATCCGGCGATTGTTTCGTGCGCCGGATTCGGTTTCAAAGTTTCCAGGCGACCACGACGATAATTGAACCATTCCCAAACCGCCCGCAAATCGCGTTCGAGCATTCCCGCCGATGAAATTATTTCGAACGGCATGCCCTTCCAGACTGCCGTATTTCCCCCGCCGCGAAATGTCGGCACGCCTGATTCAGCGGACACGCCGGCTCCCGTTAGGACGAGAACGTTTGCCGCGGTCTCGAACAAGCTGCGCAGCTTATTCGAAACGCCAAGTTGAGTGACTGTCTGCATCGGAAACTCGGATAGTAACAAGCGAAGGAACAAGTCGCAATTTCGCGATTGCGCGGCGATTCATTAGAATGGGCGTTTGCTTAGATTGATAGTATCAAAGCCCGAGCGTCAGCGAGGGCTGGATGCAGGAGTGGCCCTCCCTGACGGTCGGGCTTCTGACACGTGAAACTTTTAGAACTCCAAAACAGAATTAAGTCCACTATTGGTGACGCAGCGCGCGAAGCCTTCCAAATCGATCTCGATCAGCTAGCCGCCGAAGTGCCGCCGCGCACGGAACTCGGTGACCTCGCGTTTCCCGTGGCGTTTGAACTGGCAAAGCAGCTCAAACAGAAGACTGGCGAGAAGCGCCCGCCGCGCACGATTGCTGAGGCGCTGAAACCAAAACTTGAGTCGATTGAATTTGTTCAGCAGGTGGAAGTCGCCGGCGCCGGCTATCTGAATGTCTTCTTCGATCGCGCGAAACTGTTATCGGCGCTGACGGCGAAATCAGTAGGCTCGCCCGCCGAATCGATCGATCGTCGCAAGCTGATGGTCGAGCACACCAGCATAAATCCAAACAAATCCGCGCACATCGGGCACGTCCGCAATTCGGTCATCGGAGATACGTTCGTGCGAAGCCTCCAGGCCGCGGGCAATCGCGTTGAGGTGCAAAACTACATCGACAACACCGGCGTCCAGGTCGCGGACGTCGTCGTCGGATTCATGCATATCGAGAACATGACGCTCGACGACATCAAGAAGCTCGATGCATCGCTGCCGCCCGAAGAGCCGTTCGATCACTACTGCTGGGATTTGTACACGCGCGTCGGACTGTTCTATCGCGATGGCAATTTGGACGGCGAGCAGAATCCGGAAAAGCTGAAACTACGCGCAGAAATTCTGCACGCCATCGAAGAAGGAAACAATCCGATAGCCGAGCTGGCCGACTATGTGGCGACGCGTAACGTCGAGCAGATTCTAGACACGATGGAGCGGCTCGGCATTCGTTACGATCTACTGGCGCGGGAATCAGAGATTCTTCATCTTCATTTTTGGGAGCGCGCATTTCAATTGATGAAGGAGCGCGGAGCGATTCACTTTGTCAGCGAAGGCCGCACCAGAGGTTGTTGGGTCATGCCATTCGAATCGCACACCGGCACAGAAGAGCACGAATCGGACAAGATTATCGTGCGGTCGAATGGCACGGTGACTTACACAGGAAAAGACATCGCGTATCAACTTTGGAAGCTGGGCAAGCTGGGGCTGGACTTTAACTACAAGCCCTTTCGATCTTACGCGGATGGTCATGCAACGTGGGTGACGACAACTGAACCGAACGCCGAAACTCAACCGGAAGTGCCGCGTCCTGATTTCGGCGGCGGCGCGATCGTTTACAACGTCATCGATTCGCGCCAATCGTACCCGCAGGAGATCGTGCGCAAAGGTGTAGCCGCAGTCGTGCCCGAAGTCGGAGAAGAGGCCAGCGTTCACCTCTCGTATGAAATGGTCGCGCTCTCTCCCGCCGCGTGCGAAGAACTGGGAATTGAACTTTCAGACGAAGATCGCAAGCGGCCGTACATCGAAATGAGTGGTCGCAAAGGTCTCGGCGTCAAAGCGGATGATTTGATCAATCGCTTGGAAGCGGACGCGTTGGCCGAAGTGATCGCACGCCATCCTGATCTCACTGATACTGAGCAGCGCGAGACTGCGCACGCGATTGCCGTGGGGGCGCTGCGATATTTCCTTTTGAAGTTCACGCGGAATTCGGTTATCGCATTCGACTTCAAAGAAGCGCTCTCGTTTGAAGGTGAGACCGGTCCATACTGCCAGTACGCAGCCGTGCGCGCGAATTCGATCTTTAGAAAACTCGAAACGGCCGAGCTTACTGTGATTGATAGCGAGCGATCCCATCCGTCTAACGCTGCCACCGAGACCCTTTCCGGTGAAGCCGGCGACGAGATTTGGTCGCTGTTAATGCTAGCGGCGCGGCTTGAAGAAGCGAACTCGCAAGCGGCGGCCAGCGCTGAACCGGCCGTGCTCGCGAAATACACGTTCAATCTGGCCAAGGCTTTCAATCTCTTCTACCACCGTCATCGAATAATTGCTGAGGAGAACGAAACAAAGCGCGCGATGCTGATAAATGTGGCCGATTACACGCGCCAACAATTAACCTCGGCGCTGGAGACGCTGGGAATTAGCGTTCCCGAAAGAATGTAGCGCTCGATTTACTATTCACGATTTACCATTTACCATTCACTGCAATGTTAATCGTCATGAAAGCCGACGCCACCGATGCGCAGATTGCGCATGTGTGTGACGTCGTCACCGAACTGGGATTCAAACCGCACACAATGCCGGGCGCTACCCGCACGGCCATAGGCATCACCGGCAATCAAGGCGCAGTTGATCCCACCCGATTCGAAAACTTGCCCGGCGTTGCCGAAGCAATCCGCGTCAGCAAGCCATACAAACTAATCACGCTCGATCTTCGTCCCGACAAAACGATTGTTCGCGTTGGCGATGCCACAATCGGAGGCGATGAGTTGGCGATCATCGCCGGACCGTGCGCGATCGAGAGTCATGCGCAAGCTTTCGCGGTGGCAGAAGCTGTGCGGCGCAGCGGCGCGCGTTTCTTCCGCGGCGGAGCGTTCAAGCCGCGCACTTCTCCCTACGCATTTCAGGGGCTGGGGGAAGAAGGCTTGAAGATTCTCGCCGAAGTTCGTGAAACCTACGGCTTGAAAATCGTCACAGAAGCTCTGGATGAATCAGGCGTTGATCTCGTCGAGAAGTATGCGGACATGATCCAGATCGGCGCGCGCAACATGCAAAATTTTTCGTTGCTCCGGCGCGCTGGACGTTCGCATTTGCCGGTCTTGCTGAAGCGTGGCTTGTCCGCGACGCTCGATGAATGGTTGTTGGCCGCCGAGTACATCATGTCGGAAGGCAACTACAATGTGGTGCTCTGCGAGCGCGGCGTGCGCACGTTCGCCCAGCACACGCGCAACACGCTTGACCTCGCATCCATTCCGGCGGTGCGGCGCATATCGCACTTGCCGGTGCTCGTCGATCCCTCGCATGGAACCGGAAAGAACTACATGGTGATTCCGCTGGCTTGCGCGGGTGTGGCAGTTGGTGCTGATGGATTAATCGTTGAAGTTCACGATCAACCAGAGAAGGCCTTGTCGGATGGCGCGCAAGCTCTAACACTCGAGCAGTACGCGCAATTGATCGAGGAAGTGCGGCCGATCCACGAAGTCGTTTCACCGCAACCCGTCGCCTGACTTTATTCCGTTCCGGACAAAATCTGAGGGAGTGTGCTCGCGAAGAGTGAACGCGGAATCACTCGATCGAATCCCGCCTCTTGGGCCGCCTTCTGTACATCAGTCTGCACGTGCGAGAAGAATCCGAGCAGCTCGACCGAGGGCCCACCTTCTTCGGTTCTCAATCGTTTCGCGAATTCAATTGGATCAATACGCTGCGAATTTAGATCGCAGATAATGAGCGACGGTTGATGCTCTTTAACCGCTCCGATTGCGCCTTCGATCGTCCGTGGAAAATTAACGGCGACATCAACCTGCTCGGCGGTGCCGCGAATCTTCGAGGCGAAGAATAGTTCGTCAACTATCGCGATGATGTTCCTTGCCATATATTATGTCGTTGCGTAAAGATCGTTTCGTGCCTTCGCCATTAATCGATTTCGCAAATCGCCCCAACCAGGGAATCGAATTCGGAAATCAATCAAGACTAAACCAGACTGATGGTGCGCCGACGCGTCTCATACTCGCCTCGTACAATATTCGATACGCGGTCGGCTCGCATCTGATTCCTTCGGGTCTCGCGCGCAGAGTTGGCTACAACTTTCCTCGACCTCGCGCCGCAGCAGTCAGACGCAACATCGAAATCGCCGCTCGCGCCTTCTCCGATAATCGTCTCCTGCCGCCGCCCGACATTCTAGCATTGCAGGAAGCCGACAAAGAGACGGCGCGCGCGGGAGGCCAGCACGTCGCGGCGCGCCTCGCCGAGCGGATGAACCTGCCGTACGTTCATGTCGGGGCAGGTTTGCCGCGCGGAGTGAATCCGAAACAACGCGAGTGGTGGTTGAATTTTGAAGAACAGATCGGAGTTGATGAAGAGAGTGACACTGGCGTGGCGATGCTGAGCCGGTTGCCGCTTGAGCAGATTACGCGTATCGATCTGCCCTGGCATGATTGTGCGTGGCGACCGCGACTGGCAATGGCGGCGACCATCAAATATGGCGAGGAAGATTTGCGAATCTTCAATGTGCACATGGATCCGCACGGACCGCTCGGCAATCAACATCAACAGACGGAAACGGTCTTGCAGGTCGCAGAGCGGCACGAAGGACCAACAGTGATTCTTGGCGACTTCAATACGCTTTCGACGCACAAGGCGATTGAGATTAGAAAGTTGATGGAATCGAACGACTTCTTCACGCCGTTTCCCACGAAGGTGGCAACGTGGCGCGGAGCCGGCTTGCGTTACCATGCAGATTGGATTTTTGTCAGGGGCGTGCGTTTTAGCCGTTGGGGCGTAGTCAAGCCGCTCGGCGTTTCTGATCATTGGCCGATCTGGGCGGAAGTGCAGATAGCCTAGAGGCTAGAATGAAATTTTTCCCCTTAACGATCAGCACAACTTTCAGTGGCGAGTGTCCAGAGACTTGAGATAGCTTTTCGCGCACGACGGTTTCTCATTCTGTCAATTTGAGTTCTTCATGAAACCGCACTAGCCTCTAGTCTCTAATCCCCAGCCTCTATGAAAATCACCAGCCGCGACAATTCCCTGCTCCGTCACGCGCGGGCGGTGCGTGATGGCAAGATTGATGAATCAATCTTCATCGAAGGGCTGCGCTTGTGTGAAGAAGCGCTGCGCTCGGGGTTACGACTCGAAGCGGTGATCTCTTCAGATCATCTCTCGAAGAAAGATCGGGCAGCGAAATTGATCGATAAACTCGAGTCGCAGTCTGAGAAATCAGCGTTAGTAAGCGAGAAGCTGCTTGAATCGATCTCTTACACTAGGACTCCGCAAGGCATAGTCGTCATCGCGGCACGTCCAACGACCGGCGAAGACGAATTCACGGAGCGCCAGCCCTCCAAACCCCTGCTCGTAGTCTTGCATGGCCTGAATAATCCGGTAAACGTCGGCGCGATCCTGCGCACCGCCGAAGCTGCCGGCGCCACCGGCGTTATCACCACGGCGAACACGGCCGATCCGTTTTCGCCCAAGGCTCTGCGGGGCGCGATGGGGTCGGCGTTTCGTCTGCCGATTTGGTCCAACGGAAAGTACCCGACGGTGCTTGAGTGGTGTCGCAAGCAATCAATTCAAACAATCTGCGCGGATGCGGAAGCGTCGCATTCCTACACGGCAATTGATTGGCAAAGGCCGAGCGCTCTGATCGTCGGCCCAGAATCGACCGGTTTGTCTGCCGAGGAAATGAAGCTTGCCGACATTGCTGCGCGGATTCCGATGAAGGGATCGACAGAGAGCTTGAATGTGGCCGTTGCCGCAGGAATATTTCTTTACGAGGCCAATCGCCAGCGCTAACGCGGGAAATACGTTACGATTATCAGGCCTTTTCAGCTAGAATAAACCTCACGAGTTCCGCATTAATCGAAGAGCGAACCCTGACCGAGCGGTACTCGTATTTTGATTCATGGCTGACGAACAGAACCAATCCCCCAAGCGACGCGCCGATACGATCCTGCCTGAACGGTTGATGCGCCGTGTCCTCGAAGGCGTTGGCGATGTCGTCGATCGCAAACTCGGGCGCACCGGAGATCCAGCGTCGGGGCTCACCACGGATCAAATTATTTATCGGATGAATCGCGCCATCGATGCCAAGGTGCGCGATGAAAAGGGTAAGGGCCGGATCGCTCCACACCATCTGAAGCTAAAAATCGAGTGGGGCACGCATTCGGAAACTCCGCCGGAGGTCACGAAGCGTCTCGAGACAGAGTTGCTCGCCGCGGCCATCGATCACATCAACGATCAGCGTTATCGCACCTTCGCCCCGGTCGAGATTGAAACCGACGTTGACATTTTCACCAAGGGGATTTCTGTCGATCCGACGTTTGGCGAATTGGAAGAACAACTTCAGCGACAGGATCTCGAAAAGAAGCTGGGCCAGCCAATCAAGCCGCATCATGCCGAAAAGGCAGAGATTCCGATGATCGCGCGGGTGACTCTGCCAGAGGGATCGAAGGACGTTGAATTGACGTTGGTCGCCGGTGGCCGCCGTCTCAACGTCGGTCGAGGTACGGACAACGATCTGTACTTGAATCATCCAAGCGTCTCAAAAGTGCACGCCGCGTTGAAGATGGATGCCGGACAAAACCTCCTGGTCGCGGATACCGGTTCGACCAACGGCACGCATATCAACGGCGTGCGCATCCCCTACGGAGAAGCGCGGCCAATCGTCGATGGCGATGTAGTTGCATTCGGCGATGTCGAGGTTCGGTTTCGCAAAATCAATCCATGACATCGCTGGCGCTGTTTTTCTTACAAACTCCAACACCGCAAGTCGCCCCCACACCTGAGAAACTGCCTGCCTGGCTCACCCTGATCTATTTGATCGGTATCGGAGTCGTGGGACTGTTGTTGCTGGTCTCGCTGATTCGCAGTTGGTTTCGTCGCAACCCTTCAGCGCCCACTGCGCCAGCGACTTTGGCAAAGGACATTCGCAAGCGTTTGGGCGCTACCTCGACCAACCGAGGTTTGCATGTGTGGCGAGTCATCTTCGCACTCGCGGCCATCTTTGTTTTCAGTTTTCACGTTTACTGGGCGCGATATGCAGCGGAGCGAAATCAGAAGTTTCAGGATCTGAGCTATAAGGATTTGCGCAATCGCCGGCTGACCGAATCAACCTTGCGCGGCTGGATTGACGATCGCAAGGGCCGGCCGCTCGCCTTGTACAAGAAAGACAACGCCGGAGACATCATTCGCGATTATCCGATGGACTCGGCTCTCGCCCACGTCTTCGGAACCGATCGCGGAGAACCGGGATTGGAACGGGCGCTGTTCGGCGCAGAGAGCGGCGCCGTTCCGGAAGTTTGGCAAATCATCAAAGGACAAACCGTCGAGCAGAGGCTCAACAAGGATTACACGCTGACGATCGATCGTGATTTGCAGCAAGCTGTCGTCGATCAATTGAAAGGCAATCACGGCGCCGTCGTCATGTTCAATCCGCAAACGGGCGACGTGCTGGCGATGTACAGCAATCCTTCGTACAGCCTAAAGGATGTGCAGGACGAAGCGAAGTGGATCGCACTAGACAACGATCGCAAAGAGCGGCCGCTTTTGAATCGCGCGCTAAATGAATATTACGTGCCGGGCTCAACGTTTAAGACCGTGATGATGTACACGGCGTTTCGCAATGGCATGCAAGGCATTCACTTCAACACGAGCGGCGGCTTCACGCCGCCGGGTTGCGGACGAACAATCACGGACGATAACGGCGGCTGCGAGGCCTGCGGCAATATCGATATCGCCAGCGCCTACCAGCATTCGAGCAACATCTACTTTTCCTATCTCGGGACGCAGCTTGGCGGTGAAAAGATTCGCGACACGGCGAAACTGCTCGGGCTGGGCGCCTACGACAGTTTGACGGGTGAAGGACAAGGACGCCGCGAACCTGAAATCTGGAATGCAAGCAGCCAGGCAGTGAAGAACGCGCTCGCGCCAACCGAATCATGGTTGAAGGCTGGACCACACTCGACACGTTGTGAATTGATGTATGAAGGCTACGGCCAGGGTTACGCATCACAGATGACACCGTTTCAGATGGCGATGATTATTTCGGCCGCGGCGAATCTCGAAGGCCGTCTGATGAAACCGAAGATCGAAGCCGATCGTCAGCCTGAAGTTTTGAATCAAGTGTTGACGCGCGATCAGGCCGCTGAAATCCGCCGCATCATGAACCTCGTGAACGAGGGCGGCACCGGCACTGGCGCGATGGCGCCGGTCAAGGCTGCGGGCATTCGTAGCGGCGGCAAGACCGGCACTGCGCAGAAAGCCGTTCCGGTAATCGATCCCAAAACCGGCGAGCCAAAGAAGAAATTGGTCATTGAGCGCGACTTCAAAGGAAAGATCATCGGTCAGCATGAAGAAACTGTGTTCGCGGACAAGCTGCGCAGCGACGCATGGTATTTGAGCTTTGCACCGCTCGATAAACCAGTGATCGCCATGGCAGTGTTACTGGAAGGTCCGGGGCCCGGGATTAGTTTTTACGGCGGCAAGAACGCCGCGCCAATTGCGGCGCAATTGATTTTGAAGGCGAAGTCGCTGGGATACTTTGGCGGCGGCGCCAATGCGCCCAATGCGCAGCCAACTCCTCAACAAAGGAGGAATCGATGACAGTTTAGAGCGCGCACTTGTGCGCGCCGGGCACAAGTGCCCGGTCTAAACGTTCGCAATTATCTGGATGCGTAATCGTCTGTCATCACATCTGCTTTTGCTCGTCGCGCTCGTCGCGATCGAGATTGTCGGTTACTACGCGATTCGTCGCGGCGCGCTCATTCGCGGGTACGACACGTCGGTAATTGGCGCGATGCGCGACATCTTCATGTATCTGCCCATTATCGTGATGGCGATTTGGGTTTCGGCGGTCAGAAAGTTCAAAGGCAACTGGGTGCTGTTCACGACGGCGATTTTGCTTTTCTCGATCGGACTACTAATCCAATATCGCCTATATAGCGATCCTGAATACAACGCGAAGAACAAAGCCGCCGCGCGCCAGGAAAAGACGGACACGCTCCGGATGCGTTACATCAATCAAAATTACGACGCGGCCAAGCGGCAGATGATGGGATTGCCGGCGACCCCGCCGCCCGTCGATCAGGAAGCCCCGCCGAGAGAATCGACGTACACCGCCAGCAATGCTTTGACTTCGAGTTATACCTGGATCCCAGTGTTTTCATTGCTCGGATTCGCACTTGCCTATTCTTTCTGTGTCAACGATCGATTTCTTTCCTGGATTCAGCGCAACAGTTTCATCGTGGTCCTGTTGACATTGATTCCGCTGGGCGTTGCCATTGTAAGTTCAAGCGCCGGCAAAGCCGTCGGCAATACCACGCCGTGGGAACCGGCAAAAGTTCCCTTCCTGCTGGGCTTCGCCGGGATTCTGACCGCGCGCTACAAAGATCTGGCGCGGACGTATTGGGGCATTCCACGCGCGCGCGACATCATTCCTCTCGTGGTGATGGCGGCGATTCCCTTCATTCCCTTCTTTGCGCTGAAAGATTTTGGCCAGATGCTCATCTTCAGCGGCGCGTACGCGACCTTGTATCTCGTCGCGGTGCGACGCTGGCCGCAGCTTTTGGTCTTTGTCGGATCGGTCTTCCTTGTTATTTCAATTTTGGTGGTCGGTGCGTTACCGCGCGACGTCCAGGAGAAGTTTCCACTGATTCCCACCATCGCGCGTCCGGTCGCGCATGCTCTGCCCGCGCGCATTCAGCAACGATTCCATTTGTGGCTGGATGGATTCGACCCACCTTCGCCGGACGAAGCCTGGTGGAAAAAGGACTACGACGAAGCTTTAGAGAAGAACCCGGAGATGAAACAACTCGCCGACCAGAGCGAGGCGATGAAGAAGAGCGTCAACACCGACATCTGGTTCGATAAGCTTGCCTTCCAACCCGCGCAAGCCATCTTTGGAATTGCTTCCGGCAAGAGTACTGGACGAGGACTGGGGCTCGGATATCCCGAGGTCATTCCAATCGCCGACTCGGATTATGTTTACGCGGCGATTGCTGAAGAAATGGGATTATTCGGAGGCGCGCTGGTGGTGCTGGCGATAATCATTTTCGTGATCGCTGGCATTCGCACTTCGATTGAAGCGCGTGATATGTTTACCAAGTTATGCGCAGCCGGCTTGACTGCTTTCATCGGCATTCAGGCGTTGGTCAACATCGGCGGTATCACCCGCGCACTGCCCATGACCGGAATCACTCTGCCGTTCGTTAGCCACGGCGGTTTTAGTTTGATTACGAGCTTCGCAATGCTCGGAATGTTAATGGCCTTTTCACATCGCAACGCACAGGACGCGCGCGCGGTCGCCAAGATCACGCACGAGCCGGAAAGCCCTCTCGTTTTGGAGGCAGTCGAATGAGCACTCCATCACCTGCAAACAACATCGAAGTTGCTTCGATTTCAGATCGCGGCCTCAGTGAGAAGCGTCCGCTAAACGAAGATTCGTTTCTGGCGGACGCGGATCGCGGCATCTTTGTGGTTGCCGACGGAGTGGGCGGCGCTGACGCCGGTGAGATTGCTTCGCAAACTGCAGTCGATGTTTTGAACGAAGCCTTTCGACAGAAGCTACCCGCCGATGAAGACGTCGAAGATTTGATGGAGCTGGCGATTCAGCGTGCCAACAGTTCGATCCATCAGATCGCGCTCGATAACCCGCGCTTCTCGATGATGGCGACGACGGTGGTCGCGCTGCACCTCGACGGCAATCGCGCGACGATCGGCCATGTAGGCGATTCGCGACTGTACCGATTGAGTCCCGATGGCCAGCTACTCCGTGAGACCGAAGACCACTCAGTCGTCGAAGAAGAGGTGCGCGCCGGCCGCATGACGCCCGAACAGGCGGCGAATCATCCAAGCAAGAACGTCATCAGTCGCGCGCTGGGCGCCGAAGCTTCAGTCGAAGCCGACATGAAAGTGATTGAGGTCGAAGACGGCAGCGCGTTTCTTCTCTGCACCGACGGCATCACACGTCACATTCCCGACACTGAGTTGCGCGAGTTGATGACCAGCGGCCACAGTCCGACCGAAATCTGCGAAGAGATGAAGCGGCGCTGTTATCAGCGCGGCGCTGAGGACAACTTGACGGCAGTCATCGTTCAAGTCGGCACTCCGAAATTCACTCGTGTCGTCGCCGATGACGAGGAACGAACCAAATCTTACGAACGATTCGATCCTCCGACGCCGGACATGCCGAATCTCCCGTTGGAAACGAAACACAAATTGACACCGGCTTCGCGCGTCGCTTTCCCTGGCCCGGAAACCGCTCCCGCAACTACCGCCCCGGCGACTATGGCTCCGAAAAAATCGGGAGGAAGTGCCGTGCTTCGTTTCTTTGTCTTCATCTTGTTTCTCGCCGTTGCCGCGGGTGCGTTTTATGGCGGCATGCGCTATCAACAGCAGCGCGCTGGAACGAATGTGACGGCGCAACCAAGTCCATCGGCATCCGGGCCGCAAACCACCGACACAACGAAGCGCGCCGCAGTTGACGCCGATCCGCGTAAGTGGTTGAACGACAACGTGCAACCGCAACTGACCAAGGAAAATATTTCGAAGCCGACGGATTCAAAAGATTCCGAGTTCCTTTACCTCTACGGCCGTGCGCTGATGCTCACGGGTAGCCATCACGAGGCGATGCAGGCGTTTGAACTGGCGCTCAACAACCTCCGCGCAAACAGCAAAGGTGGTCTGCCGATGGAAACTGAAATCAAATTAGCTAACGCCGCAGCCGGCTTGCGAGTGAGCAGAGAGTCAACCGCGTCTCCCAAACCGCCGGACGCCGTCGCGGCTGAAGAAAAAGCCGCCGGCGTCTTGGATGAAATTCTCGGCCTGAAGCCCCAACCCTCTCCCAAGTAATCCGCACCCATTCGATGAGTGAACTCAAGCTTCTTCAGTGTCGCCTCGACAGCCGTTATGACATCGAAGAATGCCTCGGCCGCGGTAGCTATGCCGAAATTTACATGGCCCGCGACCTGGCCGCGACTGACGAGCAGTTTCGCAAAGTCGTTGTTAAAGCGCTGAATGTTCTGCTTCAGGGTTACCAGGATCCGGAGCTCGAACGCACGTTAATCCAGAACTTTCAAAACGAAGCGATCGCGCTCGATCGCGTACGGCATCCGCACATCATCAGTCGTCTGGGACATGGCACCGCCTTCGATCTAAATGGCACCGCGTTTCACTATCTCGTGCTCGAGTATCTCGGCGGCGGCGACATGGCAAAGCTGGTTCGATCCGAACCGCTGCCGCTTGAGCGCGCGCTTTTTTATCTCCAACAGGTTTGCGCAGGGCTGGCCCATGCACACGAATGCGGCGTCATCCATCGCGACATCAAGCCACAGAATCTCTTGCTGACGACGGATCGCGAGACCGTCAAGATTGCAGACTTTGGCGTGGCGCGGATCGAAGCCACCGACGGCGCCATCACGCGCGTAGGCACGAACATCTACGCGCCGCCTGAACACAGTCCCCTGCTTCAGACGGCGCAGCTTGATACGGCATCGCTGCAATCGTCGCAGTTAACGCCGGCGGCTGACATTTATTCGCTCGCGAAGACTTCGTACACGCTGCTTTGCGGCGTGTCTCCGCGAACGTTTGCGCATGAACCGATCACCGAATTGCCCGCGCCGCTTTCGTTTCAGCCGTGGGCGCCATCACTCTTGCGCGTGTTAGAGCGCGCAACCCAAACGCGTCCCGCGGATCGTTATCAGACGGTGCAGGATTTCTGGGACGACTTGAATGATGTTGGGATGCCGGTGACGCAACCTCTCGCGGGTGCCGCCGCGCGCCGGCGACCTAGTTCGGATCTACATGTTGAGCCTGAAGTCTTGACGTTAGCCGCGCCACCGCGCCCGCGCTTTGAAACTTCGCTGGAACTGCAGCAGCACGAGCTGGGCCGTAATGGAAGTTCGCGACCAAAGATTGTGGTTCCCATCACCGGACATCGCCCGCTCAGCCCCACTCAGGAATTGGCAGCACGGCTCGAACCGGGTCGCGTCACCGTGCAAGTCGGCAAGAACGATTTGCCCGGGCCGCGCTCAGCCGCGCAGATGGCGATCGCCAAGTCCCGAAAGCGCGGGCGCGACTTCGTCGTCGGCCTCGTTCTTGTGTTATGTTTCGCCGGTTTGCTCGCGGCAACGGGGGCGTATGTTCGTTCACTAATCCGACAACGGCAGAGCCAGCAAACAACTACAACGACCGACGTCGGCAAGCAAGCGGTGACCGTCACCGATGTGAACTTGCGGGCCGGGCCAAATAAAAGCACCGACATCGTCGGTCTGGCTGAGTCAGGTTCGAAAGTGCAGATTCTGAATTCGAGCGGCACGAGCAACTGGTGCGAAGTTCAAGTGGTGCAGCACGCTCGACCGAAGGACGATCCGAATTCAGCCGATCGCGGTTGGCTGAATCGGACGTACCTAAAGTTTGACTAGTCATGAAATCGTGAATCGTAAATAGAAACTGCCAACGGCGGCTTCTCTATTCACCATTCACGATTTACTATTCACCATTCATGAGCCTAATCGAATCAATTCGTAAATGGATCGACGGCGAAACTGCCGACGATGTTTTGGAAGAAGCCGAAGAGCACGCGCGGCCTCGGCGTGTCTGGGAAGAATTCCTGGTAAAAATTGCGCGCGAGGTTGAAGCTTGCATGCAGCGTGAAATGTTCACGCCGCCGGGCGGACCTACCTACATTCCGCGCGAATACATCGTTTACCTAAGCAGCGAAGACGACAAAGAATGGCAGGGCGACAAGCGCCGCGGCCTCGAGCAGGGTTTGTTCCACGTGCTGTCTGAGCGCGCCCGGGAATTAGCTGGCTCAGTTCAATTGCAAACCAAATCATTCGCGATTGAATTGCGCGTCGATGGCACGCTGAACAAGGGCGAATTCCGCGTCCAACCCGTGTGGGACGAAACCGAAGCCGGCCATACGATGGTGACCGTGCGCCCAGCGACCACGACTTCCGGTGCTGCACCTGCCACGACCTCAACCGAAACCCCAGAGGCTGATTCGGATGAAACCGGCATGACGACATCCGAAGGCGAGATTACCGTCGTACGCCCGCGCGTCACCGAGCTTTACGCGATTGAGGTTTGGCGCGAAGGCGTGCGCCAGTCAGTCGTGAAGATTTCGAAATCGGAAATCACGATCGGCCGCGGCTCACGCACAGTTGCGGTTGATTTACCTTTGAAAGGCGATCCCGAAATCAGTCGAGTGCACGCCACGCTGACGTTCGATGATCAAGGCCGCTACTGGATTGTTCCGAAGGGACGCAACCCTACGACAATCTCCGCGAAAGAAATTCCGCGCGAGCAGCGCACGATGGTCCAGCCTGACGAGAAGATTGGGATTTGCAGCTTCACCTTGCGGATTCAGCCGAAGTGAGCAGTTAGTGGGCTGTGGCTGCGAGCGAGCCGCCATCAAAATCAACCAGGAGTTGATTCAATAGCGGGCTGACGCTTTCGACGTTATCGTAGTTCCGATTGAGCAAGTTCAAGAGACGCCTCTCTTTACTTCCTTCGATCTCTTTCAGAAACGCGCGACAAAAAGCACAGACAACGACCGGATCGAATTGCGTTCCGGTGTTCGCGCGGAAATCTTCCAGCACGTCTTCCAGCGGCAGCTTATTGCGATAAGGACGATCGGTCGTCATCGCGTCGAACGAATCGGCGAGCGTAACGATCTTGGCGCCGGGCGGAATCTGGTCGCCCTTCAAGCCGTCGGGATAACCGTTGCCGTCGATGCGCTCGTGATGATAGCGGGCCATCAAAGGGATCTCTGCGTAAGGATGATTGATGCGCGCGAGAATTTCGTAACCTGCCGAAGGATGGCGCGACATCTCTTTTGATTCTTTCGCGCTGAAACGCTCGGGCGAATTGATCACGCTGAGATCCACGATCAATTTGCCGATGTCGTGCAGGTAACCGGCTATGGTTATTCCTTCTACCTCGTCATCGCTCCAGCCCATTTCGCGCGCGATGATTTCGCTGTACTTGCCGACGCGCACCGAATGGCCTTGCGTGTATCGATCCTTGATGTCGATGGCCGCGGCAAAGGCATGCACCGTTTCTTTGTAGATTTTTCGCAGCCCATCGTACAGCTTCTGGTTTTCGATGGCTTTGTGTTCGACTTCTTCCAGCAGGCGATGGCTATGAATACCGACGCCGATGTGCCGCGACAGAACCTTGAGCGTTTCGAAATCTTCTTCAGTGAATTTCTCGCCCGAAGCTTTTTCGCCGAGCAAGACGATCCCGATCAGGCGTTCGCGCACCACCAGCGGCAGCAGTAGATCGATCTCAATCGAGGCCAATTCGCTTTTATGATCTTCGAGGAACCGTTCAGCTTCTTTCGTCGCGTCGGCGAGCGTGATCGCCGAGCCGAGACTCGCCAGATCCCGCGCGTGATGGGCTGCGATGTTGAAAGTTTCGCTCGTGCCCACACCCAACCCGCGCGCGGCCACCAGGCGCAATTGGTGCCCTTCACGGTCATATTCCGTCACGCCGCCACGGCGAATCGCGAGCGATCCCAGCAGCAGATGAAACGAATTGCGCAGCATCTCTTCGAAGTCGCCCGTGTCGGCAATCTCCTGTCCGAGATCCGCCAGTGCCGAAAACGTGTGAAGCAATCGTTGTGTGTCTGTATCCATTGAAGTTGTGTCAGTCAGATCTGCGCGGCGAGGGAGAGCGCTTCGTCCTCGTTCGTGGCCAGGCTGACGTGACGTGTCAGCCCCAGCATCTCGAACAAATTGGCCGTGTGATTATTTACGTCTGAAAAAATGAGGCGCGCAGTACTTTGCTCAGCCGCGTCGATTACGCCCACCAGAATCGAAACGCCGATGCTGTTAACGAGTTCCGTGTCGCGAAAGTTAATAATCAGCGTGCGACAGCCTGACTCGAGTTGCCGCCGGCATTCCCGTTCGATGCGCTCGCCGCTGAGTTTATTGAGATAATCGCTTGCGTAAATGATCGCGACATCACCCACGCTGCGCGACTGCACCGCGATCTCCCGACCAGCGTCCGTCATGCTTCAGTAAGGCCCCCCTCTTACTGAGTAGCGCAAGTTGATAACTTGCGAGATCGCAAATTAACAATTTGCGCTACCGTAAGTATTTCGTCATTCTCAGTTGCGTGCCGTCGTCCACGTGAACGAACTCGACTTCGTCCATCAACGTCTTGATCAGCTTCAAGCCCCAGCCTCGGCGGCTCTTTGCGTTCGGCTCGATGCTCGCTTCTTGTCCGTTCCGTCCGGGCAATTGCGTGGGCACGACGCCGCGACTCGCTACCGTAACGACTAATTTATCATCTTCTAACCGAAAGCGCTGGTAAATTCTTCGATCGGGACTGAGGCTGTGTTCGGTGGCATTGATGCACGCTTCGACCAACGCCGTCTTAATTTGATTTATTGCTTCGGGCTGGAAGTTGATCCGTCGCGCAATCTGCTCCACGGCTCGCGCCGCGACGAGTTCCGAATCCTCACCCATTGGGATGATCATTTCATACTCGTCCGCATCAATCGTGCTTGGTTCAAGAGTCTCGGTCGAGACAAGCTTCGCGATCAATTCAAACTGCTGACGGCTCGAGCCGAACGCCTTCCGTTCATTCAGGAAATCACTTGCGTCCTTCGAGAACCCTTCACGCGTGATTAGCCAAATACGGAAGCGTTCAAAACCATTCTCGCGGGCGAGACTGGTCAGGCGATCGCAGGACGCTTCGATGAGTTCTCTGCTCGCTTCCAGTTTTGAATCGATTTCCGTAACCAGCCAAACCACTTCGCTTTCGGTTTCGTACTCCGCGTTTTCAAAAGCATGCGCCACCACACAGCGTTCTGATACGGAGCCGGCCGTATTCGTAATGGCTCCGCAGCAAACGGCCTGTATCACCTGGGGCAGGCGAAGCAACTCCGATTCTGTTTCCAAGCCGCTCTCGATCGCGTCAGGCGTTTCGCCCTTGTACCTAGCCGCAAAGCGATCGTAATGAAACAACACGGCGGGAATGTCCTGACAATTGAACTGTGGCAGCAAATCAGCCAACCCGAGCGCCGATTCGCGGCGGTACTTCTGCGCCATCGTTTGTGGCGCGCGCTTCAGCGTCTCTGCCAACATTGCGCCGACAACCCTGGCGCGCGGCCCACCCGACACTTCCAACTCGTATTGAGTGCGCAGGTAATCGATCCACGGATAGGAGTCGGTGTTGACTTCGATGAAAGCTGCGGTTGAGTTCACCATCTCGTACACGTGAAGCGCTTCGATCAGTTGCTCGAACTCATGAGACGCCAGCCCGATTCTCTTCTTCCAGGCCCCCAGCGACGACTTGCGCGTCTCGCTGGCCGCGGACTCATACAAAACTCGAAGCAATGTGCGCTTCGTTTGCGAAGAGTCCGCCAGGCCATTAATGATTGAATCGAAGTGGCGCTTGATGCTTCCGCCCATCAAATCGTCAACGTAGAGCCGCTGGCAATTCAGAAAGCTGACGAGCGAAGTCTGTTTGTCATGCGCAGTCCGCAGAAACGTGCTGATGAAAAGTGGGCTGCCACCAAGTTGCTGCGCAATGAGATCGCGCGAAGCCTCGTCAATTTTGATATTCCGACGTCGTGCCAAAGTGTCTATGAGGCGGCTGGCCGCTTCATCGTCAAGTCGATCGATATTGACGGTACCGCTGGCATCGCTGATCGTTCGGTCCGCGTCGTGAAGTAATTGGGCCACCTGCCGGCGCAGGCCGGCTATCGCAAACGGGCCTCGAGTTCGCCTAATGAGCCGCAGCAGGCTACCAGCGATCGTAGCTCCTGGGCCGAATGGTTGCGTCGCCATGCAATCCAAAAGTGGATAAACAACTCGGCCATTGACGGAAAGCCGATGCGGCATACTGAAACAGAATTCAAGAAATTCGTTTTCGGAGGTTTGTTCGCGTTCGAACCTGTCGATCAGCGTGGTTACCAACTCGTAATCAGACGGCAGCGCCAAGTCGGAGAGATCATTTAGCGTTAGAGGCGCCGTACACAGCAGCGAGTCAACGCGGCGATAGGCTATGTACTGCTGCAGAGCAGTTTTGAAAAACCGGCGCCCTGTCTCAGATGCGGATTCATTTGCCTTCCAGGGAAAGTAAACTGGAATTGCAAAGCCACGTTGCTGAAACAACTGATCGTATGTCTGCCGAAGCAACTCTCCGGCGCCGGCGCCGGGCGCGCTCATCAGAATGATGCCGCGGGCCGTGGCCGCAACCGCCTGCTGCGTGAGCGCGCGCAGTTCCGCATCGCGACCGACGAAGTCTTCGCGAGGCGTCAGGGCAAGTATCTGAGTTTGTCTCATCAATTGTGCCGAGGATTCATGGGACCGGCCGGCTGCGCTCCTTGAAACGCGTACGCTCGATTCTTTCCATGATGCTTCGCGTGATAAAGAGCGCGATCCGCCGCGCGCACAATTGCTTCGGCTGAATCAAGGGTGCCGGAGAGCGTTGAAAGGCCAATGCTCACCGTTACGCTGCCCAGCGGCTGTGTCTTGCCGTGCGGAAACGGCGTGGTCATGATTTTCCGGCGAATGCGATCGGCGATCACGCCCGCCTCTTCCAAACTAGTTTGCGGCAGCAGGATCGAGAACTCTTCGCCTCCATAACGCGAGGCGACGTCAACTTTGCGCAGCTCTGCCCGCAAGCATTGCGCGGTGATCTCCAGAGCGCGATCGCCCGCCTGATGGCCATTGCGATCGTTATAGAGCTTGAAATCGTCGATATCGATCATCATGAAGCTGAGTGGATAGTCATACCGTTTTGAACGGCTTAATTCTTCGGCCAGTCGCGCTTCCAGATAACGTCGATTGTGCAAGCCCGTGAGCGGGTCGGTGATCGACATCAACTGAAATTGATTCGCGCGCTGCTGCCACTCAGCTCGTTCAAGCGCCAGCGCAATCTGCGGCGCCACCAGGTCGATCACGCTCAAGTCGTGAATGTCATAAGCGCCGCCGCCGATCTTGTCCGCGAGATTCAAGACACCAAAGCGGCGCGCGCCGATCGTAATCGGGTAGCTGATAAACGACTTGGTTTTGTACCGGCGCTCAGACGGACTCACTCTCCCCAACTCGTCAACCGTCGCGACCAGCGGCCGATTCTCCCGCATGACCGCGCCGGCAATTCCCTCGCCCATCGCGATCGGAGCGACTTCGGCGACCGCCGCGGGAATACCCCGCGCCGCGGTCATCGTCAGACTATTTGCCGATTCATCAAACAACAAGAGCGAGCTGCGCTCGGCGCCGACCAAGTCTGCCGACTGCGCCACAATCGATTGATAAGTTCGCGCTGGATCGGAAGCATCGATCTGTTCGGCGAACCTGCGAATCGACTCAGCCAGGCTGGCTGCGGTTGATGAGGGCGAAGGCTCCGGCCCGGAAATTAACTCATCGCGAAGAGCCGGCTCGTCACTGGGCACAAGCTCATCGGCCGCAACCGCGATCTCTTCGTCTCCCGGCGGCTGCGTCGTTACGAACTTTTGCGCCGCATTGCTCACTCGCAGTGCCGCATGATCTAGATCGGCCTCGTCGGCGAAGATCACGTTTTGGAACAGCTCGGTTGAACACAGATCCTGAAGGTCACCCGAGCGAAATCGTTCAACGAGTTCTCGATAATCCGTTCCGTGCAAGAACGCTCGTCCGCCGATGACTACGAGTTCACGCGCCTCATCGATTTCGATCGGCATCGCGAAGCACTGCAAACCAGCATGACAGCGGTAGTGTGTGATCGTCCCTGCGGCTGTGGCACGCGCGTGCGCTTCCCCGCAAAACGGATCGCAAAGCTTGACGTAATCAGGTGACGATTGCAGCGCCTGGCAAATCGAGTTGTTGTTAGTTACCGACAGCGCGGGTGGTTGGTGACCTTCAACCAGCAGCAGCGAAATTCCGGACGAGGCGGAGATCTCCGCCTGCACCTTGGACCAGTTGGCCGGCGCGCCTCCCGGCTCTTCCTGCGGAGTCTCGCGCGCTGGTTTTTTCCGGGACTTCACCTTCGTGTTTGAATCAGATTGCTGCATTAACTCGACATAAGCCGCGGCGATTGCTCGCGAGTATAGGTTGGAAGCCGACGCTCACCAACCATTTGTTGCGAACACACACGCCAAGCGAAAGCCCCGCGGCCCGGCGGACAAGAAATTCAACTCACAATCTCCGTAAACGACTAATAGCCTGAGGTTTTCAAGCGAATTCGGCCTTCAGCCCGGGCGCGTCTCCGGGCGCGACCCGTTCGATGTCCGGTTGGTCGGGACTGATACGAATGCAGGCGGCGAAATGATTGGGCTTAATTTGCACGAGTTGTGGCTCGACCTCGCGGCAGGCGTCAATGGCGTATGCGCAGCGGGTGTGAAAGCGACAGCCGCGCGGCGGATTAATGGGCGAAGGCACGTCGCCTTTCAAAACGATACGTTGCCGCACCGTTTCAATTTTCGGGTCAGGCACGGGCACAGCCGAAATCAAGGATCGCGTGTAAGGCATCAAGGGATCTTCGTACACGGCTTTTGCCTCGCCGAGTTCGACAATCTTTCCGAGATACATCACCGCAATTCGATCCGCGACGTGTCGCACAGCGCGCAGATCGTGGGAAATGAATAGATAGGTCAGCTTCTTCTGGTCGCGCAGCCGTGCAAGCAAATTCATTATCTGAGCTTGAATTGACACATCGAGAGCAGAGATCGGCTCATCCGCAACGATGAACTCGGGATCGACGGCAAGCGCGCGTGCGATTCCAATTCGCTGGCGCTGGCCACCCGAAAATTCATGAGGATAACGATTTAGAAATCGCGAACTCAGACCGACCATCTCCAACAATTCCTGCACGCGGCGTTTTCGCTCGGCGCCATCGGCGATCCGAAATGTCTGCAACGGTTCGCCGACGATTTGGCCCACAGTCATGCGAGGATTGAGGGATGCGTAAGGATCTTGAAAGATGATCTGCAACTTCCGGCGCAACTTACGCATTTCCGAATTCGACACTTGAGCCAAATCTTGATCGCGAAACAGAATCTGTCCGGCGGTGAGATTAGTGAGCCGGAGGATCGCGCGCCCGAGCGTCGTCTTGCCACAGCCGGACTCGCCCACCAAGCCCAACGTTTCACCGGACCGAATCGTCAAATCAACGCCATCGACGGCCTTCACCACTCGCCCTGCTCGACCAAACAATCGGCGGCTTGCGGCAAAGTGCACCTCTAAACCGCCAACAGAAATCAATGCTTGATCGCTATTCGTCATTTAAGCAGCGCTCTTCGTCTCCGCGTAAATCTCGTTTGCAAAATGGCAGAGCGATCGATGGCTCATCGTCAGTTCGACAAACGGCGGAAACTCTCTCCGACAAATTTCTTCGGCACGCTCGCAGCGCGGCGCGAATGGACACCCGGGCGGTAGATGCGCCAAGTCCGGGGGCTGCCCGGGAATCTGATACAGCGTCTCGTGCTCGCTCGTCGGGTCGGGCACGGAGCGCAACAGACCTTTCGTATAAGGATTTGCAGTTCGTTCGAACAATTCGCGGGTCGGTGCCTCTTCAAAAAGTTTTCCCGCATACATCACGACAACTCGATCCGTCATGCCGGCAACGACGCCAAGATCATGCGTGATGAGGATGACGCTAGCGCCCGTCTCGCTCTTCAAATGCTTGATAAGCTCGAGTATCTGCGCCTGAATTGTGACGTCGAGCGCGGTCGTAGGTTCATCGGCAATCAGCAATTCCGGCTGACATGAAAGCGCCATTGCAATCATGACGCGCTGGCGCATTCCGCCGGAAAACTCATGAGGATAACTATCGACGCGCTCGTGAGCGTCGGGAATTCCCACTTGCTCGAGCATCTTGATCGCGTGCGCGCGCGCCTGCTGCTTCGTGTGGCCCAGATGGAGTTGTGTTACTTCCATCAATTGCTTTGACACGCGCATGAACGGATTGAGCGAAGTCATCGGGTCCTGGAAAATCATCGCGATGCGTTTGCCGCGCAGTCCGCGAATTTCAGTTTGGGAAAGCTTGAGTAGATCGCGACCACCAAACTCGATAAAGCCTGACTCAATTTTTCCCGGCGGTTCTGGAATCAGACGCAATAACGACAGATTCGCGACGGTCTTGCCCGAGCCCGATTCGCCGACGATGCCCAGCGTCTCGCCCCGCTTCACTTCGAAGCTGATGCCGTCAACGGCCTTAACCGTGCCATCTTCTGTTTTGAAGACGACGCACAGGTCGCGCACGCTTAAGAGATTTCCGTTCTCAGTACTCATCAAGACAATCAGTTACGGCGAGCCTGCGGATCGAGCGCGTCGCGCAATCCGTCGCCGACGAAATTCAACGAGAAAAGCATCAGCGCCATCGTTACTCCGGGAAAGATCAATTGCCAGGGAAAAACCGCAAGATTCGCCGCGCCTTCTGCGGCTAAACTTCCCCACGATACGCGCGGCGGCCGCACGCCGAGCCCAAGAAACGAAAGAAAAGCCTCGCTCAACATTACGGTCGGAATCGTGAGCGTGGCGTAAACGATCACCGGTCCGAGCGCGTTGGGAATCAGATGGCGGAAGATAATTTTCGGCGTCGAAACGCCGGTTGCGCGCGCCGCCAAAACAAACTCCTGGTTCTTCAGAGACAGAATTTGGCCGCGAACGATGCGCGCCATCGTCAGCCATGACACGGCGCCGAGCGCGAAAAACAACTGCGCCAGTTGCGCCGTCGGCGTCTTAGCCGGCAGCAGTGCCAACAGAACGATCACGATGATCACGTATGGCAATGAATACAGAACATCGACAATGCGCATCATCAGATCATCCAATGGGCCGCCGAGATAGCCGGCGATGGCCCCGTACGAAACCCCGATGACCAGCGAGACCAGCGTCGCGATTAGCGCGACCATCAAAGAAATCTGTCCGCCTGAGAGCACGCGTGCCAGAATGTCGCGTCCGGCGGCATCAGTGCCCATCGGATGCGCAAGCGAGAATCGCCCGTCCGGTCCGCGAAACGGCGGAAACGATTTCAACAGCGCGGAGTCTTTGGGAATTGAGTCGTAGGTGTATCCCGTCGTCTTCTGAATAATAGTTGGACCGATGAGCGAGGCCACGACCAGCACCAGCACCACAATCATTCCGAAGACGGCCAGCTTGTTCTTCAACAACCGCCGCCACGCGTCTCGCCAGAGCGAACTGCCGACGACGACTTCTCCCGTGACGAGTTCGGCGATGTCTCTCTCGGCTACCGCGTACTCTGCGCTGATGTGCAAATCGGCTGAGTCGGGGATTTGGTCCTTCTGTTGGCGATTCTCTTCCATGACGGTTCGCAAATTAGAAATTTGCGGTACTCAATAGCGAATGCGCGGATCGATGAATGCGTACGAAATATCGACAAGCAGGTTAAAAACCAAAACTGAAATTGCGATGAACGCGACGATCCCGATGATGAGCGGCTCGTCGCGATTGAAACAGGCGTTGATGAAATAGTTTCCCAAGCCCGGCAACGCGAAGATGCGTTCGACGACGACAGTCCCGGTAATCAGAAAAGCCAGCGCCGGCCCCGAGAACGAGACTACCGGGAGCAAGCCTCCCCGCAGCGCATGGCGCGTAACCACTTGCGTTTCGCTCAAGCCTTTTGCGCGCGCCGTCCTAATGTAATCTGAACGCATGACCTCTAGCATTCCCGATCGCGTCAAGCGCGCGATGTAAGCGATGTAGATCGCGGACAGTGTCAGCGCCGGCAGCACCAGGCTCTTGCTGGGAAATCCATTCCAAAGCGCCGGCGGAAACCAGAACAGCGTCAGCGAAAACAGAAGCACCAGCAGAGGCCCGAGTACAAAATTTGGAATTGAGATTCCCAGCATCGCGAGAGTCATGCTCGCGTAGTCGAGCCAGGAATTAGGTTTGAGCGCGGCGAGCGCACCCATCGTGATCCCGACTAGCAAAGCGATCAGGTATGCGGTAATTCCGAGCGTCGCGGATACCGGCAGCGCTCGCAACAGAATCTGGTTGACCGATTGGCCTTCGTACTTGAGCGAATTCCCGAAATCAAACCGCGCAATGTTCTTCAGAACCTTTCCGTACTGCACATACCACGGCTTATCGAGTCCGTATTTCTCACGCAGATTCTTTTCCACCGCGGGCGCCAGCTTCTTCTCGCCGGTGTAAAAACTGCCGGGGGCCAGGCGCACGAGCGTCCACGTCAGCGACACGACGATCAAAAGCATTGGAATAATGACGATGACGCGGCGGATGATGAAGCGCAGCATTTCAGTTACCCATCTCCGGCATGCCGTAATCCCACTTGGAAGAATCGCGTTCGATGAAGGCGTACTTCCACGGATGAAGCATCGCCGGATTCGGATAGAACCCTTTCAAGTAGGGTTTTTTTAATGAGCGCGTGGTGCCGACAGTGAGCGGAATCACGGGTTGAGCATCGAGCAGAAGTTGTTCGGCCTGAGCTAACAGTTGATATCGCTTTTGGTGATCGACAGCGCGATTTGCTTCTTCGAGCAGCGCCACGTACTTCGGATCCAACCATCCGGTGTTGTTCGCTCCACCCGTCGAGCCGAAGATGCTCAGGAACGTGTATGGATCCATGTAGTCCGCGGCGTAACCCGTGCGGGCAACGCCTTTGTATTCGAGTGCGGACATGGTCTTAGAGAGCGTCTTCGCTTCCATAACGCGAATCGAGATCGTCACGCCAAGATTTTGTTTCCACTGTGCCTGAATGAACTCTGCATACGGAAGATTATTGGCATCAGGATTGACGATCAGTTCCACCTCGCTGGCTTCGAATTTCTTCGGATCGAAATTACCGGAGGCGTCGCGATATCCGGCCTCTGCCAGCAAGCGTTTTGCTTTCTCAGGATCGAATGGATCGCCTTTTGGCTGCGGGTAACCGGGAAAGATCCCGTCGGGCGTCATAGCCGTTAGCGCTTTCACATGACGCCAATTTGCCAAAGCCTTTTTGTCGAGCGACATGTTCATCGCTTTGCGCACGCGCACATCAGCAGTCGGTCCCTTGCTCGTATTGAAGTTGTAGTAATCGATGGCGGCTTCCGGCGCGTCCATGAAATCCTTCAACGGCCCAATCACATCCAGCCAGGCGGACGGCACCGTGTGATTGTAGGTCGCATCCAACTCGCCGGCCTTATACAGACTCATCATCGTCGCGTTCTCGGTCAGTAGATAAAACACGACGCGATCGAGCTTGACGTTGCGCGCGTCCCAATTCATTGGATCGCGCGCGACGACGATTCGATCGTAATGCTTCCATGATTCGAGCTTGAATGCGCCGCTGGTGACGATGTTCCCAGCGTCAGTCCATGCGCTGCCAAACTTTTCAATCGTCTTCTGATGAAGCGCGCGAAAGAACTGGTGCGGCATCATGTTGATGAAATATGGCGCGGGTACTGAAAACGAAATTCGCAGAGTGTAGTCATCGACAGCTTCGACGCCGATGTCTTCGGCGCCAACAGGCACAAGCTGCTTGCCCGTAACGGCGGCGTTCAGTTTTGGGTTCGCATCGAGGATTTTCTTGCGGTTCTTCTCAGACTTGGGCAAGACAACGCGGGCCGGCGAGTGCATCAATTGATGGAAAGCTGTGTCACTCGCAGGCGTCTTTCCTTCGCTGCTGGCTGGATATTCGTCTGAAATCGATTTGATCGGCTGAGAACTAAGGGGCGCACTCGCCTGATTGTTCCCTTCCTCAAAATCTCTTTCCAACAGAAAGATCTTCGCGACGGGATCGTAAACGAAGACGTCCCCCTCGTTGAACGCGTGCGCGTATTTGATTGGGTATGCGAGCTGCGCCGTGCGCGATCCGGTTTCCGGGGTCAGCCCGCGCCGGATGGTGTAAACGAAATCGCGCGCGGTAATCGGATCGCCATTTGAGAAACGACCATCATGCCTAAGATGGAAGACAAACTCTGACGAATCTTTGTTGACTTCCCAACGCTCGGCGAGCGCGGGAATCGCTTCGCTGGTTTTCGGATCGTATTCAGCCAGCCCTTCGTACAGGGCCAGACAAATGCGCGCCTCGTTTTGCCCGGGTGATATTTGCGGATCGATCGATTCCGGCTCCGATCCGGAAACGTAACGAAGAATGTTTTCGCGGGGCGGGTCAGTCTTGCCGAAGAAAACAGCGTTCCTGGCTTACACAGCGCAACCGGCGACGACGAGACATCCGATCAGCGTGATCGAAAGAGTCCGAAATCGCGAATGCGCGTTAGACATCTTAGTCAATTCGGTGAGGTAGCGGGAAAGTTAACATGAGACTTGCGCTGCATCAATAATTTACTTTCTTAGTAGTTAGTTGCCGCGCAATTGCGCGAACACGCTTTCGACTTGTGTGCGCGTGTTGGCAAAGTCGCCGGAAGTGTCGATGAGATAGTCCGCATACTTCATTTTCTCTTCCTGCGGCATCTGCGCGTTGATTCTTTCCAAGGCGGCCTCGCGCGAGAGCGAGTCGCGCCTCATCAAGCGGTTCAACTGAATTTCCGGCTCGCAGTGCACGACGATCAGATTGTCGAGTCGCTGGTAGCCGCCGGACTCAATCATCAGCGCGGCATCGACGATCACGATCCCTTCGGGGTCTTTCGATCCCAGTTCGCGAATCATTTCATCCTGCGTAGCGATGATAATCGGGTGCAGGATTGAATTAAGCTTCTTTCGCTTTGTCTCGTCGCCAAAAACGATTGCCCCGAGTCGCTTTCGATCCAATGCGCCGGCATGGTCGAGCAACTCCGCGCCGAATTCATCCACAACCGCCTTGAGTCCCGCGGATCCGGGCGCAACCACGTCGCGCGCAATCTGGTCAGCGTCAATCACGTGGCAGCCGAGTTCCTTCAGCATTGCCAGCACGTGCGACTTGCCAACGGCGATCGATCCGGTGAGTCCGACTTTCAACATGGTCCGGTACCGCAAAATTCGCAATTTGCGTTACAGATTCCTGCGCCACTTCGCAGCTTGCAGCGTGTTTCGCATCAACATGGCGACGGTCAGCAACCCGACGCCGCCGGGCACCGGCGTGCGATATCCCGCCACGAGATCGGCTTCGGCGGGATGCACATCGCCAATTAGCGTGTAGCCGCGTTTCTCGATCGCTTCGATACGTCTATTCGATTCAGCACCGAAAAACTCGCGCGCCTGATCGACATTTGACAACTGGTTGACGCCGACATCAACTACGGTCGCCCCAGGCTTGATGAAATCGCCACGGATAAAGCCGGGCCGTCCGATCGCTGCAATCAGAATGTCCGCCTGACGAGTGACTGATGGCAGGTCGCGCGTCTTTGAATGACAGATCGTGACCGTGGCGTGTCTTTGCAGCAGCAGACTGGCGACCGGCCTTCCCACGATTTGACTGCGGCCGACAACACAGGCGTTCGCGCCGGCGATTGCAATCTGGTTCCGATCGAGCAATTCGATGATTCCCGCCGGTGTACACGGGACAAATCGCGGTCGGCCCATGGCCAAATATCCCACGTTGGTTGGATGAAAGGCGTCCACGTCCTTCGCGGGATCAATCGCCTCAATGATTTGCGAATCATCAATCTGTTTCGGCAAAGGCAACTGCACCAGGATTCCATCTACATCATCATTAGATTTCAGGCGCTGGACCACGCTTAGCAACTCTGCGCTCGTCGTACTGGCGGGCAAATCGATCTTCTGTGAATTAATTCCAACCTCAGCACAAGCGCGCACCTTGTTGCGCACATACACGGCCGACGCGGGATCATCTACCACGAGCACTGCAGTCAGGCACGGTGTCACGCCGTGTTGGTCCCGAAGTTGAGCAACCTCGCGCGCAACTTCCTGCTTAATCGCATCGGCGACCTGCTTACCTTCCAGCAATCGCGCTTGTGATTGTTCCTGCGCCATCATTGCGGCAATCCTAACACAAAACCTGTTGCGCCTTTTGAGATCCGCGTGACAGCCGTTAACCTATCCTTGCCAATTATCAACATCATGCTCAAAGCAATTTCTTTTCTTCTCGCGCTCGCGGTTGTCATCGCGTGCGCAAGTTGCACTCGCCGTCCGGCAAATGAGAAACGATATCCAATCAAGGGCAAAGTGATCGCCGTAAGCAAGCCTGATCGCACCGCGACGATCTCGCACGAGGACATCCCTGGTTACATGCCGGGCATGACGATGGAGTTCAAGATCAAGAAAGACATCGATCTTGAAATGATAAAGGCGGGAGATATCGTCACTGGCACCTTGGTTGTCACAGACACCTCGTCATGGATTGAGATCACTTCGAGCACAGATGGCGGATCGCAATTGACGCCGATGACCATCGTTCCCGGCGAGCCAAAGCCCGGCGACGCGATTCCGGATTACGCGCTGGTCAATCAGGACGGAAAAGCGATTCGGATTTCGCAGTACAAGGGGAAGGCGCTGGCGCTGACTTTTATTTACACGCGTTGCCCACAGCCCGATCAATGCACGCTGATGAGCAGTAATTTCGCGCAGATTGATCGCGAACTGCAGAAGTTGCCCGACATTTACAGTCAAACTCATTTGCTGTCGATCACCTTCGATCCTGAATACGACACGCCGCGGGTTTTGCGGAGCTACGGCGCTTCACATACGGAACGCTATTCAGACGAGACGTTTCAGCATTGGGAGTTCGCCACCGGGACCAAAGACGAAATCAAAGGCATGGCGCAGTTCTTCGGCCTGCGCTATTTCATCGACACCGAATCTGGCGAAGAACAAATCATGCATTCACTGCGCACGGCGGTTATCGACAAGAACGGCAAGCTCGTGAAGCTGTACCGCGGTAATGAATGGAAGCCGGCGGAGATTGTCGAAGATTTGAAATCGCTGGCTACTGGACTGAAGTGAAACCGCAGACGAACGCGGATGAAACGGATCAGAAAACCGCCAACCGCGACCTTCCGTATCCGTGTTCATCCGCGCAAATCCACACCCGAAACTCTTCCTACCAAATCTGGCAGCGCTTCTCAGGTGGTCGCACCATCAGATCGCCGGCTTTGCAGGCATAGGCGGCGGCAAACTGCGGCATATTCGACAGCGGCCCGTTGACGCGGAACTTCGCGAGCGGATGCGGGTCCGTCGCGTTCCGCAGCCGCGCGGCTTCCGGTCGAATGTTCTGCGCCCACACCTGCGCCCAACCCAGGAAGAATCGTTGCTCAGGCGTAAAGCCGTTGATGATCTTAGGTCGCGGCTTGCCTTGCAGCGACTTCTGGTAGGCCGCGTATGCGACCGTCAGCCCACCAAGATCGGCGACTGATTCACCAACGACAAGCTGGCCTTTCTGATGCAGGCCCGGCTCGACTTCAAACGAATCGAACTGTTGCACGACACAGTTCGTCCGTTCGGTGAACTTCTTGTAGTCATCCGGCGTCCACCACATCACCAGGTTTCCATTCGCGTCGAAGCGCGCGCCGGAATCGTCAAAGCCGTGCGTCATCTCGTGCCCAATTACCGCGCCGATGCCACCGTAGTTGATCGCATCGTCGGCTTTCGGATCGTAGAACGGCGGCTGCAGAATTCCTGCCGGAAAGACAATTTCGTTGAACTGCGGATTGTAGTAAGCATTCACCGTCGGCGGCGACATGCCCCATTCAGTCTTATCGACAGGCTTGCCGATCTTGCCGAGGTTGCGCTTGAACTCAAATTCACCTGCCGATACAAAATTGTTGTAGTAAGCTCCGCGTCGAATTTGCAGCGCCTCGTAATCGCGCCACTTGTCGGGATAACCAATCTTGCGGTTATAGGCTTCAAGTTTCGCGATCGCTTTCTTGCGCGTTTCATCGCTCATCCAACTGAGCGTTGTCAGATCGTCCTTCAACGCGGCAATCAAGTTGGCCACCATCGCGCGCGCGCGTTCCTTGGCTTGCGGCGTGAACGTCTTGGCGACGTAGAGTTGTCCCAGTGCTTCGCCGAGCGCGCGATCGGTGCTGGCCACACAGCGTTTCCAACGGGGCAACATCTCCGTAGTGCCTTGCAGGTATTTGCCGTTGAAGTTGAAACTCTCTTCCACGAATTTCGACGACAAGGTGTTCGAGGCGGCGTTCACCACGTGCCAGCGCAAGTAAACTTTCCAATCATCGATCGGAGTGTCCTTCAGAATCTTATCGGCTGCTTTGAAGAAGTCGGGTTGGCCCACGTTGACCTTCGCGATCTGCGGCATTCCGATGTTGCGGAAATAACGGCCCCAGTCGAAATCCGGCGTCATTTCGAGCAACATTATCTTGGTCATCGGATGATAATTTGCCTCGGGATTGCGTCGCTGGATTCGCGTGGAAGAATTTTCAGCCAGTTTCGTTTCGATCTTCATCACCGTGCTGGCCTCGGCGGCGGCTTTGTCAGGAGCGTCTCCCATCAATTGAAACGTCCGCGCGACGTGCTTGACGTATTCATCACGCGTGGCTTTGCTCTTCGCATCGTCGCTCGTGTAGTAATCGCGGTCCGGCAAACCCAAACCGCCCTGGACCAACTGGGCAATAATCTGCGTGGAGTCTTTGAAATCCTGACTCGCGCCAAAGCCAAAGACCGCTGGGATGCCATGCGCATGCAGATTCGCGAGCTCATCCTCAAGGCTGAGCAGATCAGAGACTTGAGAAATGCGCTGAAGTTCAGGCTCGAGCGGCTTCAAACCTTCAGCTTCAATTTTCTGCTCGTCCATGCATGAACCATAGAAGTCGGCAATTTTCTGCTCGTTACCCGGAGCGGGCGTCTTTTTCTTCAGCAGTCCATCGAGAATGTCGTGCAGCACGTTGATGTTTTGCTCATCGAGCTGCGTGAAGCGTCCCCACACGGAATACGCACCGTGGATTGGATTCTTCGCCATCCAGCCACCATTCGCGAACTGATTGAAGTCCTGACAAGCATTCGCGCTCCGATCGAGATTCGAGAAGTCGAAGCCTCCGACGACGGAATTCTGCGGATTGTCGAACGGCAAGCTCGCGTCATTCGCCAGAGCTGCCGAAGTGTGTTGAGTGCGCAACGTTGCGAAGCCCGCGAGCACCAGAACAGTTACTACCAAAACACAACGATAGAACGGATTCATGACAGAAACCTCCACAGCAAGGTAAGAAATTAGGTTTTCGAGGGAACGGTGGAATGTTAAGACTTAAGCGCCCGAAACGCAAAACTTCGCAGTGCCACTAGCCCTTCAGCTTTTTGATTCCTTCAGTGAGCACCGGCACGGCTTCGAACAGGTCGCCGACGATTCCATAATCAGCGATGTCGAAGATCGGAGCTTCGGGATCTTTGTTGATGGCGACGATGGTTTGGGAGTTTTTCATGCCGACGAGGTGCTGAATCGCGCCTGAGATACCAATCGCGATGTAGAGCTTCGGCGCCAC
>JAJPKD010000138.1 GCA_021323895.1 Acidobacteriota bacterium
ATTGGGAATTCGAAGTCAGAGATCCGAACGGCTATGTCTTGGTTTTCAGCGAGTTAATCGAATGAAATTCTTCCGACAATTCGCCCAACCAAAGAATCTCGGAATCGTGGTAATCGTCGCCGCAGTGTATTTCCTGGCGGCGAAACTCGGTCTCTCGCTCGCTTTTGCTAACGCCAGCGTGTCTCCGGTCTGGCCACCCACCGGTCTCGCGATCGCGGCACTGCTTTGTTTTGGTTATCGCGCCAGCCCGGGAATTCTATTCGGCGCGTTACTGGCTAATTATCTCTTGACCGACGTACCGCTCGCTCCGTCCGCGGCGATCGCGATCGGCAACACGCTTGAAGCTGTCACCGCAGTCTATCTGCTATGGCAATTCACCGAATCGCACAATCCATTCAACCGCGCGTACGACGTATTGAAGTTCGTGGTTTTTGCGGGAGTCATCAGCACGACCATTGCAGCCACCATCGGGAATCTGGCGCTCTGCATTGCCGGTCACGAGCGGTGGCATGACTTTAGCCACCTCTGGTTAACCTGGTGGTCCGGCGATGCAGTCGGCGCGCTGTTGGTTACGCCGCTGATTCTGAGTTGGATGGAACGGCCCATCGAACGATGGCGCGTCGTGCGTTGGCTCGAGTTCGTGATGCTACTCGTTCTGATGTCGCTGCTTTCAGTTACGATTTACACCGATCTGCTTCATCAAGCGGTGGGCATTCGACCCTGGGGCCACATCACGATTCCACTCCTGGTTTGGGCTGCTTTTCGCTTCGGCACTCGTGGCGTGTCAAGCTCGTTGATGCCGATGGTGGCGATTTCGGTCTGGGGCACGGTTCACGGTTATGGCGGCTTTGCGATTTACCCAAGGAATGAAGGCCTGCTATTTCTGCAAGCCTACATCGCGGATCTTTCGATCACGACTCTGGCACTCGCGGCGATTGTGACCGAACGCAAGCTGGCGGGGCGGCATCTTGCCGGCTCGCTGGCGGTCACGCGCATTTTGGCTGAAGCACCAGCGCTCGAGGATGCCGTGCCTCGCATTGTGCAGCGAATTTGTAAGACATTCGAGTGGGAAGTCGGCGCGATGTGGCGTGTCGATGACGCCGCAAAAGTACTGCGTTGTTTCAAAATGTGGCCTTCGCATGGGCGACCAACAGGAAGCTTTGAATATGCCACCAAACAAAGTACGTTTGCTCGCGGCACCGGATTGCCCGGTCGCGTGTGGGACGAGCCTCGTCCTGTTTGGATTCCCGACGTAACCTCCGATTCGAATTTTCCGCGCGCTCCCGCTGCCGCCGCGGAAGGCCTGCATGCCGCTTTCGCTTTTCCCATCATGTCAGGCGAAAGATTTCTCGGCGTGATGGAATTTTTCAGTCACCAGATTCGCGAGCCGGATAACGCTCTGCTCGAAACTTTCACCGCGATTGGCAATCAAATCGGGCAATTTCTCGAACGCAAAGGCGGTGAAGAAGAACGCGAACGCTTGTTAGTCAGAGAGCAATCAGCCCGCAACGAAGCCGAAGAAGCCAACCGATTGAAGGATGAATTCCTCGCGACGCTTTCCCACGAGTTGCGCACGCCGCTGACTGCGATGCTCGGCTGGCTGACGATGTTGCGCGGCGGCAAGCTCGATGACGAGACGTCCGTGCATGCGTTGGAAACAGTCGAGCGAAACGCCAGGGCGCAAGCGCAGTTGATCGAGGACCTGATGGACGTTTCGCGCATCGCTGGTGGCAAGCTGCAACTCGACGTGCAACCGATAGATCTGACGGGATTGATCACGGCCGCGATCGATATCGTGCGTCCGGCAGCGAACGCACGCGGTGTTCACGTCCAGGTGGCCGCTGACAGTTCGGTTGGACCGGTCGCCGGAGATCCGGCGCGGTTGCAGCAAATCGTCTGGAACTTGCTTTCAAATGCGGTAAAGTTCACGCAACGCGATGGCTATGTTTATGTGACGCTGCGCTCGGTCGGCTCGTTAGCTGAGATTGAAGTGCGTGACACCGGCATCGGCATCTCTCCTGAATTTCTGCCGAGCGTCTTCGAGAGATTTCGCCAGGCCGAGTCGCCCGTCACCAGATCGCATCGCGGTCTCGGACTTGGTCTCGCCATCGTCCGTCACCTGACCGAATTGCACGGAGGGACCGTGTCGGCCGCGAGCGACGGTGAAGGGAAGGGGGCAACGTTCACGATTCGTATTCCGCTAGCGGTCGATCATCTTGCCGTCAAATCTGCGGCCAGAGAACGCGACGACGTTGATTCTTCCCCCAGACCGCTTGCGGGGCTGCGTGTGTTACTCGTGGAAGACGAGGCAGATGCGCGCGAACTGCTTGCGTTGACACTACGAGTAAGCGGAGCAAGTGTTGATGCGGTTGACTCAGTGCGGCAGGCACTCCTGAATTTGCAATCGCTTCAGCCTGATGTTTTGGTGAGTGACGTGGGCTTGCCGACTGAGAGTGGCTACGACTTGATTCGGCAGATTAGGGCAATGCCTTCGGAGTTAAGTAAAATTCCGGCAGTCGCCTTGACCGCGTTTGCTACTGAAAAGGATCGCCAACTTGCTTTGTCGGCTGGATTTCAAATTCATCTCGCTAAACCAGTCGAACCCGATGCGCTGGTTCAGGCCATTGAGTCCCTAGTCAATGGCACTGCCGATAATTAATGGTGAAACACGCGGAAAATAAAGGTCGTTGCCACTGGGCAAAGTCTGACTTGTCGATTGCTTATCACGACGCTGAGTGGGGCGTGCCTCTGCATGAAGACCGCGCGTTGTTTGAGTTTATTATTCTCGAGGGCGCGCAGGCCGGCTTGAGTTGGGAGACGATTCTACGCAAGCGCGAGAATTATCGCCGCGCCTTCGATAACTTCGATCCTGCCAAAGTCGCCAAGTACAACCAACAAAAGATCGCGAGGCTTCTTAACGACGCCGGCATAATTCGCAATCGCCTGAAAATCAATTCGGCAGTCCAAAACGCCAGCGCGTTTCGCGCAATCCAAAACGAATTCGGTAGCTTTGACGAATACGTTTGGCAATTCGTCAACGGCAAACCAATCAAACGAAAGCGCGGGGAACCTATCCAGGCGCGAACGCCGCTGTCTGACGCGCTGAGCCGGGATCTGATTAAGCGTGGATTCAAATTCGTTGGCTCGACGATCTGTTATTCGTTCATGCAAGCCGTAGGAATGGTGAATGACCACGATTCAGCTTGTTTCAGGTATCGCGAGTTGAGTTGAATTTTCAGTTTGGACCTGGGACTTGTCGCCGACTCTAAACCCGTATCGATGGAAATCTTGTCTAATAATGTCTGCCTTTTCTGCAAAATCGCATCCGGCGAACTGGCTGCCCGGATTGTTTTCGAAGACGAAATTTCCGTTGCTTTTCTCGACCATCGTCCGGTTTTTCCGGGTCATTGCCTATTGATTCCCAAAGAACATTTCGAAACGTTGGCTGATCTGCCAGCCAAACTAATCGAGCCATACTTCAAAAACGCTCAACTGCTGGCGCGAGCAATCGAGTCGGGAATGCAGGCGGACGGCACTTTCGTTGGGATGAACAACAAAGTAAGCCAGAGCGTCCCGCATCTTCACGTGCACATCGTTCCGCGACGAAGAAAGGACGGCCTGCGCGGATTTTTCTGGCCAAGAACAAAGTATAAAACTGAAGCAGACGCGGAACTGGTGCAATCGGCAATTCGCGAGGCGGTTTCGGAACTCAGAAAATAATTCCGCTCGTGCTTGAAAAAAATTGGTGTTTTATTTATCGAAGGAAATTCGGCGAATTATCGAACGAAACGAGCGCAGCAAGAAAAATAAATCATCTCTCGAAAAATAAAACACACAAAAAGTTGATCAGAAAAATTGTTTTCGGTATAAGACTCAGCGTCACGAAGGTGACGGCCATCGAGACCGACGAAGGGATCGGCGAACGGAGTCGCGAGGCTCTGGGAGAGAGTAAAGGCAGAGCGGTTTGCACTTGCTATGACGCCCTTAGTTGAGGCCGAAAGGCTTGCGAAGGAAGACCGAAAGGTTTTCTGAGCGCCCGGATAAAAACGGGTAGCAACCACTAGAGAGGACCCGCTGGTGGTGAGCCATGTCGCTTGGAGAAATCCAAGCCTCGTTGCTGGGAACGTAACCAGCGGTGGAGGACAGCCACCCAAAAAACAACCTATTGGCACCACATTGATTGTGACTTCGGTTGTAGTTGATGTGAGATTCGTGGAAACAGATTTTGTGACCCGCAAGGGAAGCGAGATTAACTGAAGCGAGTCGCGTGCTGACCGGGAAGCGTCGACCGCCGATGGCTTGTCGGAATACAAATTGGCAGTCTGGTCTGACGAGTTCAGGCTGCCATCTTACGAATCGCTTCGGTGATTCATAAGACATCGAGATTGCGCTGCTAACATCTTCAGGTGAGAGCAGCGCGATTTCGTTTTTGGGCAATGGATCACAGGCATCCTGCCTGCGGGTCGCGCATCGTTGCGCGCTTTTCTTCGCGGCCACGGCAGATTTCACAACTCTTTACATTCTGTTAACCCTCCACCGCTAGAATTTTCTTGATCCTACTGATACAGTCTCAGGCCTCGTCATCATTGATTATGTTTTGTGGCGGGCTACCGCCCGCCATCATCTGGATTCAGGCGGGATTAGCCTGTTAACGACACGAGGAGCAAATTTATGAGCGACACTGCTACGCAAACTCAAATGAATCATGCGCCGGGAAGTTTCTGTTGGATCGAATTGATGACTAGCGATGGTCCAGCCGCCAAGAAGTTTTATTCGGAACTCTTCGGCTGGCAGCCGAATGACACGCCGATTGGTCCCGATCAGGTTTATACGATCTACACGCTCAACGGAAAAAGTGTTGGCGCTTCGTTCCAAAAAGACGAAAGCATGAAACAGGTGCCGACGCATTGGGCGTCCTACATCTGCGTGACCAGCGCGGACGAAACTGCTGCTAAAGCCGAGGCGCTTGGCGGCACCGTCGTGCAAAAGCCGTTCGATGTGATGGAACATGGCCGCATGGCGGTGATTGCCGATCCTACCGGCGGTCATTTCTGCCTCTGGCAACCGAAAGCCCATCCAGGCGTGGGCATAAAAGGAGAAACCAATTCGCTTTGTTGGAATGAATTGCTGACGAACGACACGGAGAAAGCGAAAGAGTTCTACACGAAGCTCTTCGGTTGGAACTCAAAGACCGACAGCGGCGCGACGCCTTACACTGAATGGATCAATGGCGAAGAGCACATCGGTGGCATGATGCAGATTCAACCGCAGATGGGCCCGATGCCGCCGAACTGGGGAATCTACATTGCTGTGGACGATTGCGACGCGAAAGTTGCGAAAGCGACCTCGCTGGGCGCGCGGACCTATGTTCCACCGACAGATATTCCGCACGTCGGCCGGTTCGCGGTCTTGGCGGATCCGCAGGGCGCAGTCTTCAACATCATCAAGCTGAACCTGCAGCATCACGAGTAGAAGTAGTCTTTGTGTCAGAAGCCCGACCGTGAGGGAGGGCGACGCACACTCGTGTTGCCCTTGCTTACGCCCGGGCTTCTGACACCTTTGACCGATCAAACTTCCTCCCGTACAACTTTCTAGATGAAAGCGCGCATCGTCTGGCTGATACTCTGCTGCATCTGGGGATCGACCTGGCTGTTCATCAAACTCGGCCTTAACGATCTGCCGCCCTTCACATTCGCTGGCATTCGATTTGTTTTCGCTTCAGGCATTCTGATCGCGATCATCCTTGCCCGTGGCGTGCGCTGGCCGCGTAAGAGAAATGAATGGCTCGTTATCGCGGTTGTCGGACTACTTCAATTTAGTCTTAATTACGGCCTGGTGTTCTGGGGCGAGCAGCACATCTCCTCCGGGCTTGCCGCAGTTCTGCAATCAACATTTCCTGCCTTTGGTCTGGTGCTCGCGCACTTCTATCTTCCTGACGAACGAATCACCGCGAAAAGAATCATTGGCGTGGCGATGGGTTTTGTAGGCGTCGCAATTGTCTTTTCCCATCAACTGACAATTGCCGGAAAGGGCGCGCTGCTAGGTAGCATTGCTTTAGTGATGAGCGCGTTCTGCGGGTCATATGGCAATGTGCTGGTAAAGGCGTACGGTACTCAAATCGAACCGTTTGTCCTTGCGGCAGGTCAGATGGTTTGCGGCTTTCCACCGCTGCTCGCGCTCGGAATCGCGACTGAAGGAAATCCGTTTCGTCTTCATTGGACGTCGAACGCGATCCTCGCGCTTGCATATCTCGTCATCGTCGGTTCAGTGATCGCGTTCACACTTTTCTATTGGCTGGTCCGGCACATGGACGTAACCAACACGATGCTGATTTCGCTGGTTACGCCAGTAATCGCGGTTCTGCTCGGCATGATTGTGCTGCATGAGCGATTGAACTGGCGATTGTTCGCAGGCACGGCGATCATTATTTCCGTGATCGGGCTGATTGTGTTGCGGAAGCGTCAAAAGACTGTCGCGATTGAAGAAGAAGAGCCTGAGATGATGGCTGTCGGCTGACGACGTTTTATAATCCTCGCATGCCAATATCGTCGATTAATCCCGCTACGGGCGAAGTCCTGCAAACTTTCGATTCGTTGAACGAACATCAACTGGAAGAGAAGATTGCGCGCGCCGCTGAGGCGTTTCACGAACATCGTCGCACGTCATTTGCCGAACGCGCTGAGAGAATGATGCGTGCAGCAGAGATTCTCGAGAGTGAGAAGAAATCATTCGCGCGCACGATGACCCTCGAGATGGGTAAACCCATCAACGCCGCCGTGCAGGAAGCAGAGAAGTGCGCCTGGGTTTGTCGTTACTACGCCGAGAATGCTGAACGACACTTGGGCGATGAAATCGTTGAGACGAACGCGACGAAGAGTTTCGTGCGTTATCAGCCGCTCGGTGTTGTGCTGGCGGTGATGCCATGGAATTTTCCCTTCTGGCATGTTTTTCGCTTCGCCGCGCCGGCGTTGATGGTCGGTAACGTTGGATTACTCAAGCATGCTTCGAATGTGCCGCAGTGCGCGTTGGCGATCGAAGATATCTTTCATCGCGCCGGCTTCATGGAAGGCGCATTTCAAACTTTGCTGGCTGGATCGGATGTTGTCGAGAAAATCTTGGAAGATCCGCGTGTGGCCGCCGCAACTTTGACTGGTAGCGAGCCTGCTGGCCGCAGCGTCGCCAGCATAGCCGGAAAGCAAATCAAGAAGACCGTGCTGGAGCTGGGCGGCAGCGATCCATTCATCGTGATGCCTTCGGCGAACTTTGAAGAAGCAGTTAGCACCGCCGTCAAAGCGCGCACCATTAATAATGGTCAATCATGCATCGCGGCGAAACGATTCATTATTCACGATGGAATTTACGATCGGTTTGAAAAGGAATTTGTGGACGCGATGAAACGGCTGCGCGTTGGAAATCCGATTGAGGAATCGACGGATGTTGGGCCGCTGGCGACTGAGCGGATTCTGAAGGACTTGGAAGATCAAGTGAAGGTTAGTGTTGCGGCTGGTGCGAAGATACTGACGGGAGGACAGCGAATGAAATTCGATGGCGAACTCTCGCGCGGCCACTTTTACGAGCCGACCGTGCTCGCCGACATTCCTAAAGATTCTCCCGCGTTTCGTGATGAACTTTTCGGCCCGGTAGCGTCGTTGTTTCGCGTAAGTTCGCTCGATGAAGCGATCGAGTTGGCTAACGTGACCACGTTTGGCCTTGGTTCAGCTGCGTGGACGAATGATGAGAGTGAGCGCGACCGCTTCATTAATGAATTGGAAGCCGGCTCAGTCTTCATCAACGGTATGGTGGCTTCAGATCCGCGTCTGCCGTTTGGTGGCGTCAAGCATTCGGGCTACGGCCGCGAGCTGGCTGAGTTTGGAATTCGAGAGTTCATGAACATCAAGACGGTTTGGATGAAATAGGAGCGCCGTTAGGCGCGAAATATTTGTAGAACTCGTGCGCACAAAATGATTGCGGCTCGTCGAAATGAAACTCATTTCGACGAGCCGTTTGATTTTCAGAGACGAATCCGGATTCTACAAATATTTCGCCGCTACGCGGCTGTTCCTTTTGCACTCGCTCGTGCCGCTTCGCTTGTCAACAGCTTCTTCTTTCGCTCCAATCCCCAGCGATATCCGCTTGGGGTCTTGTCTTCGCGAATCACTCGATGGCAGGGAATCACCAGCGCCAGACGATTGGTGGCACAGGCGCTCGCGACGGCTCGCACTGCGTTTGGCTTGCCAATCGCTTTGGCGATTTCCTGATACGAACGCGTTGACCCGTAAGGGATTCGCCGCAACTCTTCCCACACGCGAATTTGAAACGCGGTCGCCTGGACATCCGTCGGCAAATCAATCTGGCGCGTTTGGCCGTTCAATGAATCGAGAACTCGCTCCAGCCAAAGATTCAGGGAAGGTGCGATCGAGGTGTCCTGTGAATCAATCGACGCGTTTGGGTATTCGGCAAACAAGGCGCGCGTTAATTCTGCATCCGAATCACCAAGCGTGACTGAGCACACGCCCCGCTCTGTCGCCGCCACCAGCAGACGTCCCAACGGCGAATCCGCAATCGTGTAAACGATGCGCATTCCTTTACCGCCTTTGCCATACGTTGCCGGCGTCATGCCGAGCTGCGACGAAGACTTCTCGTACAGCGCGCGGCTCGATCCATAACCAGCGTCGTACATTGCTTCGGTTACCGATGAACCCTGCTTCACGCCAGCTTTGAATTTTGCCAGCTTTCGCGATTCCGCATACTGACGCGGCGTGATGCCCATCAATTCCTTGAACGTCCGTTGCAGGTGCTGCGCGTTGACGCCGGTAATTGAACTCAGCCGTTCCAGAGTGATCTGTTCTTCATCATGTTCGTCGATAATGTGACAGACGCGCCGCACCAGATCGATCTGCGGGTCGTTCACGCGCGCGCGACGTGGATGGCACCGCTTGCACGCGCGAAAGCCAGCCTGCTCGGCCGCTTCGGGAACGGCGAAGAATTTGACTTGCTCGCGCTTCGGACGCCGTGCCGGACAAGATGGCCGGCAGTAGATTCCCGTCGAGCGCACCGCGAAAACAAAACTGCCGTCACGCGAAGCGTCACGCGCGAGCACGGCATTCCACATCTCGGGATTGTTCATCACGCTGGCCATTATCGTCGTCTCTTGTAACATCTTACTTCACCTCTCTCGCTTTGATGAGGCGATAATAGGCTGTCGATCGAAATGCCTCTATCCGATCTTTACGGTCAAACTTTCTGGGTACGCACGCTGCCAGCGTGCTAGTCTGTGGTCGAAAAGCACGCGAGACGCGTGCGTACCGTTATGAAACTCGCCCTCAAATACGGCATCGCCGTCACGCTCATCATCGCCGCGTGGGTGGCGTTGAAACATTTTGTCTTGCACATCGAAGGATCTTCCGCGCAGTTCGCGGATGTTGCCGTTTTCAATCTCACTGCGATTGTCGCACTTGGAATGGGTATCAAAGAACGTCGCGAAGCCAACGGGCATAAGCTCACGTTTTGGCAGGGATTGACGACCGGATTTTCGATCGCCGTGACGTACGCGATTCTCACCAGCCTCTATTTCGCTTTCTTGCTTGCACTCGTGGGACCTAAACTGATGCAGCAGGAGGGCGAGACCAGCATGGTTGCCGCGTTCCTGGGTTTGGGAATTGGGTTGACGCTGTTCGGGACGATCTTTTCGGCGCTGATCTCGCTGGTGTTGAAAAGGAGCTAGCTGCACGCACGGTTACAGACCTGAATTATTCTACGCGGCGTGCTTCTTGCGGTCGTTTTGTCGTTTGCTGATCAGTTTGGTAATGGCCGGTACCAATGTGGTTGGAACTACCATCACCGTTTGATTTCGGCTACGGAACGCTGCTTCATCCTCAGCTACGGCTTCCTCTTCAGTTTGAGTTTCATAGTGCTCAAGGACGGCCCTAACCCGTGCCTCATCCCAGCCTTTCGGAAACTTGGTTCGCTTTTTCATCTGTGTTTCTTCCGCATGCGTCGTCTAAACGCGGCTAGAGGCTTACCTCGCAAATCGTACGCGGTAATTACGAACAGGCTGTCGGGTTTGGGATCACGAACGTAGATGACGCGGAGAATTCGTCCCGCACCTGTACGACCAATAGCCACGCGTGAGTCACCGCTTCCCGAGCGACCCTCATCGGGATGCTCCAATACATCTTTGACCTCATCCTCATCAACATCGTGATTGTAAATGTGAGGAAGTTCAGTTGCCCGATCCACATAGAACCGAATCTGCACGAGTGTAGAATAAGCGCAGGGCAGACGGTGCGCAAGTCATACATAATTAAACTCAGACTGCCAGCGCCTCGCGCACTAACCGCTCCTGCTCCTTCACGTGAACTGCATAGCTGCCGGTTGCTGGACTAGGTGATTCAGCGCGGCCGACGTAGCGCAGGCGATCGCCGCCGGGCACGAAATCCTCGAACTTGCTTTCCATGAAAGTCCACGCGCCCATGTTCTTCGGTTCTTCCTGACACCAGATGAGATCGGTGACGTTTGGGTACCTCGCAATCGTTTGCTTGATGGCGGTCAGTGGGAATGGATAAAACTGTTCGACGCGAATGATCGCGACACGATGCTCGTTAGTTTTCTTCCGAGCTTCGCTCAAGTCATAAAAAACTTTTCCGCTGCACAACACGATGCGCTCGACGGCGTCAGGATCGTCAACGACATCGTCGATTACCGGTTGGAAACCTCCGTTGGCCAGTTGATCGATCGACGAGGTTGCGGCCGGCAGTCGGAGGAGACTCTTCGGAGTCATCACGATCAGCGGGCGTTCAAGGCCTTCGCGAACTTGCCGCCGCAAGAGATGAAAATATTGTGCGGGCGTGCTCGGATAACAAACGCAGAGGTTGTTCGCGGCGCACAGTTGCAGGAAGCGTTCCAGCCGCGCGCTTGAATGTTCAGGTCCCTGGCCTTCGTATCCGTGCGGCAGCAGCATCGTCAGACGCGAGGTTTGTTTCCACTTGTCTTCGCCGGCCGTGATGTACTGATCGATGATGGATTGCGCGACGTTGTTGAAGTCGCCAAACTGCGCCTCCCACATCACCAGCGCGTCGCGAGCGATGACCGAGAATCCATATTCGAAGCCGAGGACTCCGGCTTCAGAAAGGGAACTATCGAACACCTCGAAGCGGCCGCGCGAATCTTCCCCGCGCAGCTCGGATAGCGGCGCCCATGCTTTACCTGTTTGCGTGTCGTAAAGAACGGCGTGACGTTGACTGAAAGTGCCCCGGCCGGAATCCTGTCCACTCAAACGCACGCGCGTGCCTTCCAGCGCCAGCGAGCCGAACGCAATCGCCTCCGCGAACGCCCAATCCATGGGCAACGCGCCTTCGCCCATCTTTGCGCGGCGCGCGAGCTGGCTCACCATCTTCGGATTGAGATTGAAGCCTTCAAGGACGACGGAAATCTGATGCGCGATCTGTTTAATTGTGTCCGCCTCAACATTCGTTTCAATGATCGGCGAGCCATCGATTTCCTCGACGGTTTGCTCGGGCAAGCCAATGGATTTTTGCTCGGCAGCGACCTTCTTCGCGCGGGCCTGCGCGTCTTCATATCTGCGCACGCGCTCGGCAATCAATTCGTTCACCGCAGCTTCATCGTAAACGCCTTCTTTGCTCAGCCGCTGCGCATAAATCGCCCGCACACCCGGGTGTTCTTTCACGCGCTGATACATCAAAGGCTGTGTGTAGCTCGGTTCATCGGTTTCGTTGTGTCCCAGCCGGCGAAAGCCCACCACGTCAAGCACAACATCCTTCTTGAATTTCTGACGATACGCGATCGCGATCCGCATGGTGCGATACGCCGCTTCGGGATCGTCGCCATTGATGTGAAAGATGGGAAGCTGAGTCATGCGCGCCACGTCAGTTGAGTAGATTGACGAGCGACCGGCTTCAGGTGAAGTCGTAAACCCGATCTGATTGTTGATGATGATGTGAATCGTACCGCCGGTGCGATAGCCATGAAGCTGTGCGAGCTGCAGCGTCTCCATCACGATGCCTTGTCCGGCAAACGCTGCGTCGCCGTGCATCAGCACGGGCAAGACGCGTTCTCGCGCAGCTTCGCGCGCCTCGTCCGTGTCGGCAATCTGGTCTTGCGTGGCGCGTGTCATGCCTTCAACGACGGGATTGACCGCTTCGAGATGGCTGGGATTTGGAGACAGACGCAAATTGATATTTTCCCCGGTCGCCGTCTCGCGCTCGCCTGCGGCGCCTTGGTGGTATTTCACGTCGCCTTCGTCGGCAGGAAACGATGGATGGATCGAACCTTCAAAAGAAGTGAAGATGCGTTCGCAAAAATGCCCGATGACGTTGGCGAGCACGTTCAAGCGTCCGCGGTGCGCCATGCCCATCGTGATCTGTTCGATGCCGAGCTCGCCCGCGCGTTCGATCAATTGATCGAGGAGCGGAATGATCGTCTCGCAGCCCTCGATGGAAAATCTCTTCTGGCCGAGATACTTGGTGTTCAGAAACCTTTCGAACTGCTCGGCGGAAATCAGCTTCCACAGAATTCGTTTCTTGATTTCCACGTCAATTGGTTCGGGATGCACGAACTCGCGGCGAATCTGCTCACGCAGCCAGAGCTTTTCTTCTTTACTTTGGATGTGGCGATATTCCGTGCCGACTTTGCCGCAGTAGGCGCGCTGCAGGATGTCGAGAATCTCGC
>JAJPKD010000207.1 GCA_021323895.1 Acidobacteriota bacterium
GATCTGGCGAGAGGATTCTTCGTCTGATTGCTGCGGTGTCTGTCCTATGACGCCACTCGAGATAAGCAGACAAAGCGACGCTGCGCTGATGAATAAGCTGATCGCGATCTTCATTGAACCTTCTTAAGCGTGAATTTGTATTGCCCACCCGACCAAGTGCCATTCATTGTGTCACCGTCGAGCGTAATGAGCACTGGCCTAATGTAGCCGTCAAGAACCAGTGTGATTGTGTTTCCCTCTTGTTTCCAAAAACCTTTCGACTCGCCATAGTTGTTCCACTTAAGATTCCAGATCACCTGCCCCTTGGGAAGGAACTGGACTTCGTAGTGCTTGTCGCCGCCGGACGAGTCGCCTTTCCAGGTCGTGCCTTCCAAAGAAGCCGCCGGGTTCACTTGCGCGACGTTTGCGGTGGACGATGTTTTGGTGACCGTGAACTTATACATCCCGTTGTCAGGTCTGACTTCGTCGCGGCCAAAGTTCCAACTCCCGGTTAACGAGTCTCCGGTAAGTACCGCTGCTACCACTTCGTCGCCTCCTACGACTTTCTTCGCATCGAATACCATCCTTAATTCATTTCCGTTACGCGTATACGTTCCCCTGAAAGTCGGATTGTTCAAACGGCCCCACTTCAAATTCCAAACCACTTCGCCGTTTGGCAGAAACTGAAACTCGTAATGCTTATCCCCACCGGATGAATCGCCGGCCCAGATCGTTCCCGCTAAAGGATCAGACGGCGTCACATCGACCTTCGCTTTCTCTTTTTCCTTTTCTTCCAGCGGCGTCAGGCGGCGACGAGCCAAACCCGCAAACTCGCCGTTCGGATACTTTTCCAGATACGCGCGATAGTCATCGGCGCTGGTGCTGTTTTTGATCGAGTCCCAAAAAGCCAATTCAGTCGCGCCGCCACCGGATGCTGGCGCCGAAGTCTCGACTGGTTTCGTTGTTGTGGCCAGCGTCGCGATTCGGTTCTTGGCTAGTTCTGCAAATTGACCTTGCGGATAGCGTGCGAGGTAAGCCTTGAAATCATCGGCACTGGTGCTGTTCTTGATCGTCTCCCAGTAACTCAATTCAAAGGCGACCGGATCGATCTTGGAAGGAGCAGTTGTCGGCGTAGCTTCATTAGGAGCGCCGCCGAAGTAGAACGCGCCTACCAGCGACGACGCTTCCCAGGGGACCTGTTTGTTGCCGGTCTGCTTCATCACTTCACCGCGCACGCGCATGAACATGTCAGTGACGCTCAAGCCCGGGACGCGCATTTGCTTCAACAACTCGGCCGTGTAAAGTCCGTTCCCCGCAGTGCCATCGGAAGCGACGCGACCCGGCGCGGTTGCATAGGCGATCAGCGTTCCCGTCGGGGCATCGACTTGTGCGAGGCCATCGGTGGCAGAGCGAAAGCTGCGCGCGAAAGGATTGTTGCGACATGCGTCGAGGATTACGATGTTCAGTCCGTTCTGCGCGTCATCCATGTAGTTCAGCACCAGGCCCGCATCGACTCCTGAGTCTTCGACTTCGGCCTCGCTCTGAATGTCGGCATCGATCGGAATCAGGTAATTGCGCCCTTTCGATTGCACGCCGTGGCCCGCGTAGTAGAACAAGCCGGAGGCGCCTCCGCCTTTCAGTTTCATGCCGAACTCGCGAATCAAGCGCTTCATGTCTTTCTGATTGACGTTGATTCCGCTGACGACATCGAACCCGAGCGTGCGCAGCGTCGCCGCCATATCGCGCGCGTCGTTGGGCGGAGTCTTGAGAGGCGGCGCTGAGGTGTACGCACCGTTTCCGATGACGAGAGCGATGCGCTTGACGTTAGTCGCCACCGGCTGCGATCCGTTTTGGACGAGTTGGCGATCTTGCTGCGCATGAGAGATTGGCAAAACCAGGACGACGGCGATAAAAACACTCGATGAGATAGCAGCTCTGACGCTGCGATAAGGAAGTTTCAGTTGGCGTGACTTCATTTTCATTCTGTCTGACACTGCGACCGGGATTTTAGTTAAGGCCGTTTGTTGCAGGACTCGCGCACCGCTGCCAGTGCACTGACTGCCTCGGCCGGCGAAGACGCTCGGAACCGCAACACCGCGCCACCCCAACCAATAGCCTCAACCAGCGCTGCTGGATTGCCGGTATTAATTTCGCGAATGAAAAAGCCGTCGGTTCTAGCTTGGATGAAGTACGAGCATTCCAGCAGCTTGGGTAACGGATCGGGATGCAGCTTGTAATCAACAGCCTTGCTCTCGGTCAGTCCGTCACTCTTACTTTCCATAATTCCCTGTGTGCCCTTGTCATAAACGAATCTCAAGCCCGAAGACGCAATTATTAGTTTGCCGGGACGAGCAGTGAAACCGCCGGCCATCACGCCGAGGTAACCACCGAAAATCTTTGCATTCGGATCGACAGCCTCGAGGGCAGTATCAGTGCCGGCACTAGTAAAGTTCTTTCCGGGATTCGCGCAGACGTAGCGCATCGCGGCAAGTGCGTCTAAAGCATCTGAGCCAGTCTTGGCCATGAAGCGATACTTATCGTTGTTATTCCTTATTTCGCGAATAAATTCGTTCTCGACGCGGGCGACATCCAAGTCAGTGCACTTAATCACATCAGGTTCGAACGTCTTTTCGGTCAAGACGCTCTTGTTCTCTTCCACATCGTCATAAACAAACTGGATCGCACTAGGCGTGATTATCAGTTTGCCCGGATGGTTGTAGCTTAAGGTTGCCGCCCATCTTCCGTATCGACCCACAAAAACTTTTGTGTTGCGCGCAACCTCATCAGCTTTCGCCTTCTCTTTTTCATTTGCTTCCAGCGGTGCGAGTCTGCGTCGCGCCAAACCTGCGAACTCACCATTCGGATATTTTTCCAGGTATGCGCGATAGTCATCCGCGCTGGTGCTGTTCTTGAACGAATCCCAGAAGGTTATTTCGGCCTGACCTCCATTCGCCGGTACTGCTCGTTCCTCGACTTTCGGTGCTGGCTTCAACTTCTCGATTCGATTTTTGGCGAGACTCGCAAATTGCCCCTCAGAATATTTTTCGAGATAAGCCTTGTAGTCGTCAGCGTTTTCGCTGTTCTTGATGCTCTCCCAGTAAGTCAATTCAAAAGCAGCGGCGTCCACTTTTGTTTCAGGTCTGGCGGTAGAGTTGTCGGCAGCGTTGGCTGAACCACCGGTAAAATAGAACGACCCGACCAATGACGAAGCCTCCCATGGCACCTGTTTGCCGTCCGTTTGCTTCATCACCTCGCCACGTACGCGCATGAACATTTCGGTGACGGGAACGCCCGGCACGCGCATCTGCTTTAGCAGTTCAGCCGTGTACAGTCCGTTCTGCGCCGCGCCGTCGGAAGCCACGCGGCCCGGTGCAGTCGCATAAGCGATCAAAGTTCCAGTGGGCGCATCGACCTGCGCCAGGCCGTCACTCGCTGATCGAAAGCTGCGCGCGAAGGGATTGTTCCGGCAAGCATCGAGGATGACGATGTTCAGTCCATTCTGTGCTTCATCCATCAAGTTCATGACCAAGCCAACATCGACTCCTGAATCTTCCACTTCGGCTTCACTTTCAATTTGCGCATCGACTGGGATCAGATAGTTGCGACCTTTCGATTGGACGCCGTGACCCGCGTAATAAAACAAGCCCGAACTGTGCGTGCCTTTCAGCTTTTGCCCAAACTCGCGAATCAGACGTTTCAGGTCGCGCTGATTGACGTTGAAGCCGGTGGCTACTTCGAATCCCAGCGTTCTGAGAGTGGCCGCCATGTCACGCGCGTCGTTGGGTGGATTCTTCAAAGGCGGCGCGGTGGTGTACGCGCCATTGCCGATCACGAGAGCAACGCGTTTGGCATTAGTCGCGGGCGTCTGTGATCCGTTTTGCACGAGTTGGCGACCTTGTTGGGCCTGCGAGCCTAAAGGCCAAGCGAGTAACACGGCGACGAGCGCGAACACGAATGTCGCGATCCCCGCGGAAAGTTTTCGTCTCTGACCGGATGAGTGTGCGTTCATTTCAGATACGGGATTCAATCACAGAATTGTCTCAAGGCTTGACCACCACCAGAGGGGAACTTTCCGCCTCGCGCCGGTAGAACACTCTCGGGCGCTGGGCCTCCGCTCCGGGAACTTCCGCACGGGTCGTCCCAGACTTTATCACTTGTTGCAACTGGCGGCGCTGCTCAATCTCTTCTCGCTGCATCACCGGCACGCGTTCAGTGGCAAAATCCAGCCACTCGCGCAACAAAACCTTGCCGTCGGTGGGAGCACGGTCAGCGAGCTTCGTCTTCAACCCTTCCTCAACCAGCGAATACGTAAGAAATCCGTGACCGAGGCGCGCGGTCTCCTGCGCTGCTTGGTAACTTTGCGCGGCGGTCAGAATGTACATGCCTTTCTCGTAAGCCAGTTGCGCCAAGCCTCGACTGTTCATCGGCCCGCGTCGTTTTTCTTCTGCCTCCACCGCCTGGCCCGAATTGCAAGCGTCTATTACCAACAACAACTGTCCCGCGTCAACGCTTTCCAGCGCGAGTTCAAGTTCGCCATCGGAAATACTGTGCGCCAGGATGTCTTGCAGCGACTTCTCGTCGAGTTGAGTGCGGTCACCCGCGTAACCCAAATCGTGCGGAATCAGAAAGAACTGGTTTTGCTGGGCGGTACCGTGGCCAGCGAAATAGATCACGACCGCATCTTCAGGTTCACTCTTGGTGGCCAGATCGCGAAGGACCTTCAAAACGCCCTGCTTAGTTGCTTGTTCATCGTTGAGACTGATCACCTCAACTCGCTCATAATTTCCCAGAGCAGTCTGTTGTCGTTTGAACTCAGCAGCAAAGTCCTGCGCATCGGCAACGGCGTATTTCAGGTTGTACTGCGCATTGGCATAGCGGTTCACTCCAATGGCGAGCAGGTGGGCGACGCCCTTGCGCCGAAGATTTTCGACGCCTTTGATCTCAACAATGGCGTCGGCGCTCTTGATGTTGTCGTTGTTGAAGGCATAGGCCGTCAGTCGATTCACGCCGGCCGCGACCGGCAACGAGGTCTCCAGCGTAGTTCCGGTTTGACCCTTCAGCACATCACCATGCCACACTTTCACTAACGAACCATTCCGAAACAAGCGCACATCTCTCGCGCCCGCAACGGCATCGGCGATCGTGATCTTCACCTTGGCAAAGCGAGTCACGACTTCTGAACCCGCCATCGATTCATCCGATACTGATAACTCGAGATGAGGTTGGCGACGATCTCGCTCCGCGATGGCTTTCGTGGCGTGCGGAGATTTGCCGGCCATCACATCCGCCAGCAAGTCAGGATAGTAAAACTCATTGAAGAACATTTCCGCGGACGCGACATCGTAAAGGCGCGGCGAAAAGCGCCAGAGCATATTGTTCCATGCGGCCGGCGAACCGTCGAAGAATCCTTCCGGCGTGACGACCAGCCAATCGCGGTCGCCGACGGCGATCATGCTCGCCAGTTCATCGCCAGTGCGACTGTCGCGTAGCTTGATCGAGCCTCCGTCAGCCGTCGCCAGAATCCTGCCATCCGGACTAAACGCCATGCGGGTCATGTGCCCGGTAAAGCTTCCGGTTCTAACTCCAGTATTGAAATCCCAGAGTTCGATTACGCCGTTTCCCAGTGTTGCTAATGTCTTATTGTTTGGGCTGAATCTTACGCCATAGACAGCATCTGAGTGAGTTAAGATCGTACGCACCGGAAGACCTGAATTGAGATTCCAAAGTTTCGCGCGATTCGAAGCCCCTCCGCCGGCGACGATCTTTCCATCGGCACTGACAGCGATTGAATACAGACCGCCGACGCCCGCGGCAATTTGTTTCGTTTGATTTCTCGCGCCGAGATCCCAAAGGCGTATTGTGTCGTCGCTGCTGCCACTGATTAGCGTCTTATCGTCTGGAGAAACAGCCAACGTGGTTACCAGGTTGGTATGACCAGTCAACGTAGCGATCTTGTTAGCCTGATCGGCATCGTAGAGTTCAATGCTATTTGCATCCGCTCCTTTTGAGGCCAACGTGTGACCGTCGTGCGTGAGAGCGAGGACGCTGATTACATCCGTAAATCCTTTCAACCGAAAAACGCGCGTACCGCCTAGACTCCATAGCTTGACGAAATTGCTTCCACTAACTAGCGTCTTCATGTCGTCGCTGAATAGTATGGAACTCACGCCGTTTTCGCCGTGATTGAGCGTGCGCAGAACTTCTCCCGAAGTGAAGTTCCAGAGCTTTACCGTCGTCCCGCTCGTGCCGCTCGCTAGCATTCGGCCGTCAGTGCTGAAGTCCAGGCTGCTCGGCCCTTCGGCCATCGCTTCAAAGCCTCTCAGTTTTTCGCCGGTGCGCGTGTCGTATATCGCAAACTCTTTGGCCCCGCCGACAACTGATCCGCTTCGAATACCCAGCAAACTTCCATCCGCATTGATTGCCAGACTCGTGGCGCCGTTCTCAAAATCACGACGGATGACGCCTGAGCCAGCATCCCAAACGCGCACCATTCGCTCGTTCGCGGCTGCCAGCACCTTGCCATCCCAACTCAGGTAAACCTCGCTGAAGGCTTTGTCGTTTTTGAAGGATCTAACTTCAGCTCCAGTTCGTGGGTTGAGGATGACAATGTTTTTATCGCTTTCATTGATCACCGCCAGGCGATCAATTTCAAGACTGTAGGCATAAGATTGAACGTCCTTGCGCAGCATCAACTGCCGGCCGGATGTAACGTCCCAAAGTGTGATGGTCTTCTTCCGGTCGGGACTCTGGGGATCAGGATCCTGGTCGGCGGCTAAGAGGAGTTTTCCGCCCGCACTCAAAAATACGTCGTCACATCGAGTTTTTATCGACCGGATTATCACTCCCGTTCTTAGGTTCCAGATTTTGGTGAGATCATCCTCGTCTCCGGCGCAGGCCACGCCAGTCGTGCGATCAGAACTAATCGTCCTGAAGACGGAGTCACGCGGCGTGTTTCCAATCACCGTTGTTGATAAGTCGTTTGGATTCCAGGAGACGATCTTCGAACCCTCGGATTCCCCGCCCACCAGGATGCCGTTGTCGATGAAGAAGAAGTCGATGTCGGTTTGCAGTTCTCGAAGGAGATGGCCGGTCTTGATGTCCCACAGCTTGATACCGGTGGGGTCACTGATCTTTACCAATTTCCCGTCGGGACTGAATTCCACGCCCGAAATGCCGGGCGGGGCGACCTCCACAATTAGCTCGGGCTTTTGTGCAAGCCCAATTGATGCGGTGAAGAGAAAACAAATTGCGGCAACGAGGATTCTGGTGATTGATGACATTCGGCGGCCGAGGGATCAGTGATGCTCCAGTTCGATAAGATTGACGAGCACGTTGGCTTTGCCGCTGACGGTAGTCTGTTTCTTCGCCGAATCTTTGGCCACGTCGGGCTTGGGTGATGAATGCGAGTTGAGAAAGTCGCGCACTGATTTTGATTTGGCGGCGTCGCGAATCTCACCCTGATCTTTGTCGTTGGCCGCATCGCTGATGGCTTGCAATTCCTTCACGGGAGAAGCCGACCAGACCATCCAGAATTTTTCCGTGCCCTGATGATCATCGAAGCGCATCCACGCGGTCTGGAGTTTTTGATCGGCGGTTACGCGCGGCGAGCCGCCATTCGTCGCCGAGTCGGGAAACAGAACGTTGTACGTCGTAGTCGTGTCGCCGCTGACCGGACCTTCGTTCACCAAATAAAGATATCCATCCTGCGGGCTGGAAAGATTCATGCGAAACTTCCAGCCGTTCTCGAAAATCTCCTGACCCGAAGATTGGAATGTGTCCTGATAAGGCTTGCCGTCGCGCATCTTCTGCACCGTGAGCGAGTAATTGAGAGAACGACTTGCTCCTCCACCAAAGATCGCATCGCGCTTCCAGATGAGGACGCCCGCCGCCGCGCCGACGATCAACAACGCGACTAATGCGATACCGATCTTCATTCCCAATCCTGACGATCGCTTTTCGTCTTCAACGGGTGGGACGAACGATGGATTCAGCGTGTCAACTTTGGCTGGCTCATACCGTCCCGCGATCGTCTTTGGCGAAAGATCGGCAGTATGTCGCGCGGGCGCGTTCGCGTCTGTGGCAAGTTGCGTCGCCGGGATGCTCGCGACCGGCGCTTCGCTTTCCATCGGCGCCGTAGAAGCATTCGTCAGCGCGCGCCAGATCATATCGCCGAATTCACGCGCGGTTTGAAAACGTTGTTCAGGCGCAAAGCTTAATGCGCGAGTGATCATCAGGTTGGCTTCCGCGGAAAGCGCTGGGCGCAAATCGATCGGATGGACGCGCACGCCCGCGCGCTGCATCTCGAGCAACTCGAATCCGGTTTCCGGATTGAAAGGCTTGCGTCCGGTCACGAGTTCATAAGCGATCGCGCCCATGGCGAAAATGTCCGTCGCGGCTGAAACTGGCCGCCCGCTCAATTGTTCCGGCGCCATGTAGGCGACGGTGCCGGCGGTGGCGCCGGTCATCGTGCTCGGCGCGACCATCGAATCGTTCAGCTTTGCGATGCCAAAGTCTATGACCTTCACTTGTTCTTCGCCGCCGCCGAAGGTTTGCAGCATGATGTTCTCGGGCTTGAGATCGCGATGAAAGATGCCGCGGTCGTGGGCCGCGGCAAGGGCGCGTCCGATCTGCTTCAGGATCTCAGCGGCGCGATCTAACGGCATCCCTTCAGGCTTAACCTGCGAGCGCAGCGTCACGCCATCGACGTATTGCATCACGAGATAAGGCTTGCCATCAGCAAGTTCGCCGGTGTCGAGAATCCCGACGACGCCCGGATGATCGACGCGCGCGAGAGCTTCTTTTTCCTGCTGAAATTTTTGCACAACCCAGGAATTCTGAAGCGTCTTGTCGAGCAAAACTTTTATGACGACTGGCTTGTCGTGAAGCTTTCGATCGCGCGCTAGATAAACGACGCCGACGCCTCCTTGTCCCAGTTCGCGATCAATGAAGTAGCGGCCTCCAAGCAGTTGCCCCAGCAAAGGGTGTTGCTGCGGCAGCGTCGTTTCATTGAGCGGTGCCGTCGAGTTCTCGTTCAGCGTAACTGTTTCGAGTTGGGATTTGTCCGCGGGCATTTGTCTGGTTTGGCGATCGGCTTGATCTTGTCAGCGATTTTCACAGTTGCAAGTAGATGATGAACTTGTTCGGCGTGTAGTTCGCGCCGCCGTCGCTCACCTTTATCTGAAGAACATCTTTGATGCAGTCCATCAGTTTCGCCGCAATGTCGCCC
>JAJPKD010000110.1 GCA_021323895.1 Acidobacteriota bacterium
GAACGGTTATCAACGCAGTCAGGCGATCAAGACTGCAATCGAGCTGGAAATATTCACCGCTATCGGCGAGGGAAAAACTACCGCAAAAGAGATCGCCGAACGATGCGGCGCATCGGAACGCGGCACTCGCGTTCTTTGCGACTTTCTGACGATCATTGGTTTCCTGACGAAGGACGGAAGCAGCTACGCTTTGACACCTGACTCGGCGACGTTTCTCGACAAGCGGTCGCCGGGCTACATGGGAAGCGTGACGGAATTCATCCTGTCGTCGTATATCGTGGACAACTACGATCGGCTGACTGAGACTGTTCGCAACGGCGGATTTGTCAGCGATACCGCGTTCGAACCTGACCATCCGATGTGGGTTAGGTTTGCGCGCGCCATGGCTCCGATGATGGCGATGCCTTCGCAATTGATGGCGCAGTTAGTCGATCCGCAAAAAGACCAGAAGCTGCGTGTGCTGGACATCGCGGCCGGCCATGGCTTATACGGAATTGCTTTCGCCAAGCAGAACGCGCAAGCCGAAATCACTGCGGTTGATTGGCCTGCGGTGCTGGAAGTTGCGAAAGAGAATGCGCAAAAGGCCGGCGTGTCCGAACGTTATCAAACCAAACCGGGCAGCGCGTTTGACGTTGATTACGGGGCTGGCTATGACTTGGTGCTGCTGACGAATTTTCTGCACCACTTCGACGCGCAGACGTGCGAAAATTTGATGCGGAAGGTCTATCGGGCTTTAGCAGATGGCGGTCGCGCGGTGGCTTTGGAATTTGTGCCGAACGACGATCGCGTTTCGCCGCCCCAAGCGGCTGCTTTCGCGATGCAGATGTTGGGCAGCACGCCAAGTGGCGATGCTTATACCTTTGCGGAAATTGATCAGATGTTTCGTAACGCGGGATTCTCGCGCAGCGAGATGCACGACCTGCAGCCGACAGTTGAACGCGTTGTAATTGCTCACAAATGACTTAGCTGCGTCAGAAACCCCAGCGTAAGCGAGGGCAACTTGTGCGACGAGCCCTCCCTCACGGTCGGGCTTCTGACGCGTTTGAGGCACTCATGAAGACCAGAAAAATATTCTTCGCGGCTTTGACCATTTACGCTGTCGCGACGATCGCCGTCGCTCAGACTGAAAAAGCACCTCGACGAATCGTCTTTGCACGTGGCGCGACGGTTGGGCGCGCGAGTGCTTACATTCGCGGCATGCGCGATCATGTTGAGTTCGTGATTCGCTTGTCCGCGGGCCAGAACGTGCGCGTGGAAATTGACGGTGGCGGATCAACGCGCGGCGTGTTGATTTGGCCGTCCGGCAAGCAGGACGGCGGGCCGGGTGGCGTGATTTACGAAGGCGAAGTTGACGAAACCGGCGACTACAAAATTTCCGTCGGCGAAAGCCTGATGGGCGAGGCTTGGCGCGGTACGGTCACCGCGATTGTCGAGGCGCTGCCTAAAGGACAAGCGAATCTCGATCCATCATCTTTGGAAAAATATGTGGGTAAATATCCGAGCGAACTGTTCCGCGAAGTCCCGGCGATGAAAGGGCGGCTGCGCGATCTGCTGGGCGTGAATTACAAATCGTTTACCGATCGCATGCAGGTGGAAGTTCCTTTTGAAAAGCAAGGGGACTTTCTCATCACGCGCGGCTGCATGGCCCACTCATGCACTGTGGAAGAGGCGTTATTAGCCATCGATACGAATGATGGCAAGCCTTACGTGGCGCTGCGATTCAATTCAAAGTTCACCAAAACTTTTCCCGCCGATCGGTCGCTTTTGCCCGATGAGTTGAAGCGCGAGATGGCCAAGTGAAACTTAACGCGCGTCTTTGATCAGCACGATGTCGTCGTTCCGAGTCCCACGCGAGACGACCAGGTGTTTTCCATCGCGCGACCAGGCGAACGCGAAAGCTTGTTGATTGGGCCAGTTGCTCAGTTGCTTCGCCGGGCCGCCGCCGATCGGTTGGAGCCACAGATTCGAAACGCCGTTCGTCGTATTGATGTAGGTAAGGCCGCGGCCGTCAGGCGTCCAGCGCATGACCATCGGGAGATCGACGGTCTGGGCGATGTCGAATGTCTGAGTTGGTTTGCCGCCATCGATGCTGACCAGCGCGAGCCGCCACGGAGACTTGGTGTCAGGCCGATAACCGCACGCGATCGTTTTTCCGTCGGGCGAGATCGACGGCTGCAACGACAGCCGATCAGTCAGACGCACCGGCTGCCCCCCATCGATTGAAACTTTCCACAACGTGAATCGATCGGCTCCGCCAATCACCGTGTAAACAACCGAGCGTCCATCGGGCGAGATCGAAGGCCAGTCTTCGCCGCTGCCGTTCGTCAGTTGAGTCGGGTTGCCGCCGTCTTTGTCTGCGCGCCAGAGATGCAGTGTGCCGTTTCGATCGGAAGAGAAAACAAGGTAGCGGCCGTCGCTCGAAGCTGCCGGCCAAACATTCGATCGGCTATTCACGGTCAACTGCTTCGCGTTGCCGCCCGCGGGACTCATCTGCCAGATGTCGTGATTGCCGCCGGAACTCGATGAGAAAATGATTTGCCCGTCGGGCTGCCAATCCAATCCGTAAAAGCCGTCAAACTTTCCCGAAGAGATTTGCCGCGCGCTGTCGGGCGCTGCCGGATCGACGCTCCATAGACTCGCCACTTGATCAGATTGCGTGACCGCCAGAATATTCGCGTCAGTCGTCAGCGTCAGATCGCGATAGTCGCTCAAATCATTAGTCACGCGCCGCACGTCGCCGCGCGCGAGCGTCACCGCCCAAATTTGATACAAGCCCAGCGTCTGCTCCAACGCGTTGATGAAGAGATCGTCTCCATCAGTCCCGTGCCAGGCCACGCGACCGACTCCGGTCCAACGATGCTGCGTCAGAGGTTTCTCGGCTCCGCTGGCGATATCGATTCCCATCACCGTCATGTAGCGCCCGTCCTTGTCTGAGGTGCCGGCGCCGGTGGCGATCGTTTTTCCGTCCGGCGACCACGATGGCCCGCCGATGGAATAGAAGTCAGGTTGTTTGCGCGTGATGACTTGCCGCTCGCCGTTGCCGTCGATGTTGGCCACGATCAGCGAGTCTTCCGCGCGTTCGGAAAACCTGCGCATGAACGCAACTTGTTTTCCGTCCGGAGAAAACGTCACCGCGCTATCAACGTTGGAAATCACTTTGCGCGCGCCGCCGCCCAGCGGCGAAACCTGAAAGAGGTCGCGCACCGATTGGCCCTTTTCGTGCGACGTGAAAAAGACAAAGTTACCATCGGGCGAAAACGTCAGTCCCTGATAAGAAACTTCCGAGGGCGCGATGATCTGCACATTGCTGGTGGTCGCGACTTGCCTGATCCAGAGGCTTTGCTTGCCGGCCTCTTCGACGACATGGACCACGTACTTGCCGTCGGGCGAGATGGCCGCGAGTCTCGATTTTCCGCTGCTGGTCAGTCGCGCGATGTTGATCGAGCTGAACGGCACGGCGGTCTTGACCGATCGCTGCAGCACAACTTTGTAGAAGACAATTCCTAATCCAATCAGTAGCGCAAATCCCACGACCGGGACGAGCCAGCGCTTCGAACTAGCAACGCGATTCGCGCCCGTCACCGGCGCGAGCGAAACCTCAGAGGTGCGCGCGCCGAAGTTGCGCGGTGGAAGTTGGCCACTCGTTCGATCTTTCCAGGCGGTCCGCTCGAATTCAGTGGCAACTTCGAGATCGTGCCGCAGTCCCTTCAAATCAAGCAGCAAATCGCGAATCACCTGATAACGCTCGTTGCGATCCTTCCGCAGCGCACGCGCGATGATGCGCTCGAGTTCCTGCGGCACGTCGGGCACGAAACGGAAGATCGGCAGTGCTTCGCGCTCCAAAATCGCGGCCACGATCTCGTTTTTGGAATTGCCTTCGAATGCCGCGCGCCCCGCGATCATCTCGTACGGCACGACGCCCAAACTCCAAATGTCCGTTCGTTCATCGACGATAAGACCGCGCGCCTGCTCGGGCGACATGTACTGCACCGTGCCCATGACAATGCCGGGCGAAGTGTTCGCGGTCCAGGTTGAGGCCGCGTCGATATCATCGGCTGAAGGCGCGCCCCGCTCAGTTAGTTTCGCGAGACCGAAATCGAGAATCTTCACGTAACCGTCGGGCCGGACCATGATGTTCTCAGGCTTGATGTCGCGATGAATCACGCCCTTCTCGTGCGCGTAAGCGACGGCGCTGGCAAGTTGCTCCGCGATTTCCACGGCCTCGATCGTGGTGAGATGTTCGCGCAGCATCCGCGTGCGCAGCGTTTCGCCTTCGACGTATTCCGTGGAGATGAAGTAGCCGCTCTCCCACACGCCGACGTCGTAAATCGTGACGATGTTCGGATGATTTAAGGCCATCACCGCGCGCGCTTCCTGTTGAAAGCGCTGCACGCGTTGCTGGTCGGCGAGGAATGCCTCCGGAAGAATTTTCAAAGCCACTTCGCGGTTTTGTCCCGTGTGTTCGGCGAGATAGACATCGCCCATGCCGCCGCGCCCCAGCACGCGCACGATGCGGTATGGCCCAACGAATTCTCCCGCGGTCAAGCCGGTGACGTTGGGGGTTTCCATCGGATTTGTGGTGTAGCCGTGTGGCGCTTCTGAATCGAGCGTAGTAAGAATTTGCCGGCGCAGGTCTTCATCGTCGCCGCAAACTTCGTCGATGTAGGAAATGCGATCGGCAGGAGGGCGGGAGAGAACAGATTCGATGATGTTGCTGAGTTGACGCTCCGGCTTCATGGGGGACATCCGCTTGTTCGATCGATCGAAGCATCATTTTACCATTGCGAGGTTCGCCCTCGCGAGTACGTCACAAAGTTATCCTCCAGTTGATCCAAAACCGCTCGCTCCGCGAGCCGTTCCGGTTAACTCATCAGCCCATTCAGCGTCTGGGGTCACAATCTTCTCGATGATCAACTGACAGATTTTGGATTGCGCGGGGAGTTCGACCGTCTCATCGCCGGTGTTGTAGAGCAGAACCTGAATCTCACCACGATAATCCGCGTCGATTACGCCGGCGAGCACATCAATTCCATTTTTGGTTGCCAATCCCGAGCGCGGCGCGACGCGGCCGTAATAACCTTCGGGTATTGCAACCGCAAGTCCCGTGCGAACCAGAGCGCGCTGTTTTGAAGGGAGCTTTACAGTTTCGATCGAGTAGAGATCAAGACCCGCAGCTGCAGCACTGCCGCGAGTAGGAAGCGTCGCATTCGCGTCGAGCTTTTTGAATCTGAGAGACACGGCGATGATGTTGTTAGAGCTTCGGCGGAGTCACGCCTTGTTGGCCTTGATACTTTCCGCCGCGGTCTTTGTAAGAAACTTCGCACACTTCATCGGCCTCAAAAAAGATCACCTGCGCGACGCCTTCGTTGGCGTAGATTTTTGCGGGCATTGGCGTCGTGTTTGAGAACTCCAACGTTACATAGCCTTCCCATTCCGGCTCGAACGGCGTCACGTTCACGATGATTCCGCATCGCGCGTAGGTGCTTTTTCCCAGGCAGACAGTCATCACGTTCCGAGGAATGCGAAAGTACTCGACAGTGCGCGCGAGCGCGAAACTGTTCGGCGGAATAACGACGTGATCGGCTTTGATATCGACAAAACTCTTGTCGTCAAACTTCTTTGGATCGACGATGGCGCTGTACACGTTGGTGAACAGTTTGAACTCGTCCGCGCAACGGACGTCATAGCCATAGCTGGACGTGCCATAAGAAACGACGCGGCGTCCATCGACTTCCTTGACCTGGCCGGGCTCGAACGGCTCAATCATCCGGTGTTGCTCGGCCATGCGACGGATCCACTTGTCTGATTTTATGCTCATGAATTAAGTCTGGAGTCTGAAGTTAAGAGCGCGCCAGAATACAACACGAGTAGCGCAAGTTGCTAACTTACCAGTGTGTCACTACCGCGAGCGATAGCGAGCGGATCAATTGTGTTCTGCGAAATCGCTTTGATCCACTCGCTATCGCTCGCGGTACCGGCACAACTTTGCATTTTTCACTTTTCAATTTAGTTTGCTTCTTATGAAGCTCATCGTCCTCGGTTCCGGCACTTCGGTATTTCATCCGCAGCGCGCGGCGTCGGGGTTTTGGTTGCAGACTGAAAGCGGATCGATCTTGCTGGATTGCAGTGCCGACGCGCCGCATCGCATGGCAGAGGAGGGGTTGGATTGGATCAATCTCGATGCGATCTGGATCAGTCATCTGCATCTCGATCACTGCGCCGGGCTGGCGCCATTTCTTTTTGGCATGAAGTACGCGCCGGGGGTTGGGCGACGCACGAAGCCGTTGAAAATCTTTGGATGCGAAGGAGTCGAGAAATGGCTTCGCGCCATCGACGAAGCGCACAACTACCGATTATTCAAGCAGAAGTTTCCGATTGAGATCCAAGAAGTCGAACCGGATGCAGTAAGCCGGTTTGGAGTAGTCCCGGAGTTGAACGCCGAAACTTTTTCGACACCGCACCGGCGCGAGAGCCTGGCCATACGTCTGATCCAGCCGCACGGCAAGGTAATAATTTACACGTCGGATACTGGTTACTCGGAAGAGTTGGCGAGGTTTGCTCACGGAGCCGATCTGCTGATTCTCGAATGCTCGTTTTATCGCAACAAGCCGGTGCCCACGCATCTGCAACTGGACGAAGCGATGCGCCTGGCGCAGATTGCCGAGCCACGCAAACTACTGCTGACGCATCTCTATCCCGAATGGGACGCGGTCGATCTGGAAAGCGAAGCGAAGAAGTTGTGGCCGGGCGAGACAATCGCCGCGCGAGACGGGCTGCGCCTCGAATTTTAAGGAACCTGAGCCGGAAAATCGCATCTAATGGACAGCTACCCGATGAAACGACGGCTTCCAATTCTTTTGATCGCTGCGGCGCTGGTGTTCTCGTTATCCTGCCAGCGGCAAGCAGCGCGAACACGGCCGCCACTCAGACCGCCTGAGCAGCAAACCGAGATTCATGCGCTGGCGCAAAACAGTAGTCCCGCGTTGAAAGCGATCATCGATGGCGCAGTCGATCAAGTCGGCAAGACGACCGGGTACGATCCTTCATATCAGAAGCTCGATTACCCAAACGGTGATGTGCCGATCGAAACCGGTGTTTGCTCGGATGTGATCGTGCGAGCTTTCCGGAAGGGCGGGATCGATCTGCAAAAGACCGTTCACGAGTATATGCAATCAAACTTCTCGGTCTATCCGACAAAGTGGGGATTGAAATCGCCGGATGCGAATATCGATCATCGTCGCGTGCCAAATCTCATGACCTACTTCAGTCGCAAGGGAAAGTCGCTCTCGACCAACACGGATAGCGAAAACTTTTTACCGGGCGATATCGTCACCTGGGATCTCGGGTTTGGAACGGATCATGTCGGCATCGTTTCAAACGTCTGGTACAAGCCTTCGCAGCGTTACCTCATCGTGCACAACATCGGTGCGGGCGCGCAGATGGAAGATGTGCTGTTCGCCTGGAAGATCACCGGCCACTATCGATATTTCTGAAATGTATTCGCCCGGCTACGGGCGAAATATTTGTAGAACCGCATCCCTTTGAAAATGTCTAGTGCGAATCGACGCGGCATGATACATTGCCGCGCCGATTCGCACTTGGATTCCCAATGGTCTTGTATGTCTACAAATATGTCGCTCCTCCGGAGCTTTTGCGCCAGCGCGGGGCTCTCATTCGCACTCTAGCCATCCTCTCGATCATGGCGACGGCTGGTCCAATCACCATCGCGCAACAGAAACTCAAAAATAATTCAAGCTCAAGAGCCGCCATCCGCGCGGTGCTCGATGCGCAAGCGGCGGCGTGGAATCGCGGCGACGTGGAGGGCTACATGGACGGTTACGATCGCTCGCCGAACGCTGAGTTTGTCGGCGGCGACAGCATCACGCGCGGTTGGCAGGAAGTGCTCGATCGTTACAAGAAAAAGTATGACACGCGCCAGAAGATGGGTGTCCTCACGTTTTCAGATCTGGAAATCACGATGTTGAGCAAAGACGCCGCGATTGTTCTCGGCCGATGGCGCCTCAAGCGCGCAAACGATGAACCGCACGGAACCTTCACGCTGCTGTTTCGGAAGAAGAAAGCCGGCTGGCGCATCGTTCACGATCATTCATCGAGCGCATGAACGGAGCGCGGGCATCCTTGCCCGCATGAGCGCGAAGCGCGAACAACGTTTTCGAAACAGAAGGACGTGACGCGAACTGCGTTCGCGTTTGCGGGCAAGATGCCCGCGCTCCTCTTGGTGTTCACATGCCCGACACGACCACATCCAATCTCGCCACCATCGAGCGCGAAGTCGAATCGCGCAGTGCCTCGCTCAAAAAAGAGCTGGGCTTACGTGACCTGGTGTTGACGCAAGTCGTCTTTGTCTTCGGCACGGTGTGGGTGGGGTTCGCCGCGACACTCGGTCGATCGCAGATGGCCTTTTGGTTGATTGCGATCGCGACCTTCTATCTGCCGCTGGCGGCCGTCGTCATCTATCTCAATCGCCTCGCGCCGTTGGAAGGCGGACTCTATCAATGGGCCAAGGTGGGCTTTGGCGATTGTCTGGCGTTTCTGGTCGCATGGAATTTTTGGATCTTCGGCATCCTCGTCATGTCCGGGATCAGCCTGATCATCAAGAAGAATATCGCTTACGCGATCGGCCCGCGCGCCGACTGGATGCACGAGAACAAGTGGATGACGACGCTTGTCTGTGTCGTGTTGATGACTTCTCTCGTCGCGGCTTCGAGACGAGGCCTCGCGCTCGGAAAGTGGGTGCAGAATTTTGGCGGCGCGATGCTGATCATCACGGTAGCGACGCTGATCCTGATGCCCTTCATCACGGCCAGCCGTGGGACGCTTGCAAATTATCATCCGATTTCGCTGAGCTTACCGGAGATTACGACGCACAATCTGAACGTGTGCAGCAAACTCGCCGTGGGCGCGTTGTCAGGCTTTGAGTACATCGCGATTCTCGCCGGCGAGTGCCGCGCGCCGGCGCGCAACATCACACGCTCAGTGTTGATTTCCGCGCCGATTATCGCGCTGATGTTTATTCTCGGAACCGCATCCGTGCTCGCCTTCGTCTCGCCGGACAAAGTCGATTTGATTGCTCCGATTCCACAGGTGCTCAGTCTGGGTTTCGGTTCTTTCGGCTGGGTGTCCACTTTGATCTCGCTCACCATTTTTGGCGTAGCCGCGCGGCAGATCGCTTTGATGAGCATTTATTTTGCCGGCAACACGCGCCTGCCGATGGTCGCCGGCTGGGATAATTTGCTGCCGGGTTGGTTCGCGAAGCTGCACCAGAAATATCGCACACCGGTGAATTCGATCCTGTTTGTCGGCGCGACCACTCTGGTATTCAGCCTCGCGCCCTTGATCGGAGTGAAAGAAGCCGAAGCATTTCAATTTCAGGACAACGCCGCGAGCATTTTCTACGCGCTCATCTACATGGTGCTGTTTGCGATTCCCATCATCGCGATGAAACGTTTTGGCGCAAAGGCGCCGTGGTGGCTGAAGGCCGCGGCAGTAGTTGGATTCCTGATGTCCGTTGTCGGCGCCTTCTTTACCGTCTTTCCCATCATTGATGTGCAGAGCCGCTTCCTGTTTGCGGCGAAGATCATCATGGTCGTAATCATCGCCAACGCGATCGGCGCGGCGATTTACGTGATTGATAAGAGGCGGGCGCGGTAGTGCTGGCGTTCGTTCTGTTCCTGTGATAATCATTCGCGCGCTTTCTCCAGAAACAATCCCCCGAGAGGAGATAGACAATGAGCAAGATTAACTTGGGACGCGTGATTCTGGGCGGCATCGTCGCCGGTGTCATTCTGAACCTGGGCGAGTGGGTGCTGAACAGCTTCATCCTGCACGACGAGATGCAGAAGTTTTTTACTCGCTGTGGATTTCCCCAGCCAGGCGGCAGCTTCATCGCGATCGCTGTGGCCATCACTTTTGTGCTTGGCATTGTGATGATCCTTGGCTATGCCGCGATTCGTACGCGATTTGGCCCGGGGCCAAAGACGGCGATCATCGCCGCGCTGTTCGCATGGTTTGGCGTGTACCTCTACCAGAACGTGATCGCAGCCGGACTGGGAATGGTACCTGTCAAAATCGTGGTCATTGCGTTGGTTTGGGGACTGGTTGAATACATCATCGCTGCTTTGGTGGGCGCGGCGCTTTATAAAGAGGCTTAACCTTCTTCACGATTGGTGGCTGAAACTCTCGCAATCGTAAATTGCTCGCAAGTGGTGACCCTCGCTGGCGCGCGGCATGCGCGCGCGGGCGGCGATTTGCGGCAACTCGCAATCCTCGAAGATGGCGCGCTCCTCGTGCGCGGTGAATACATCGAAGCCGTCGGCCGGCGGCGCGAAATCGAAAAATTGATTGGCGGTGATTGTGAAGTCGTCGAAGCCGGACGTCGCGTTGTGATGCCGGGTTTTGTCGATGCGCACACGCATCCCGTCTTCGCCGGCATTCGCGCCAATGAATTCGAGCAGCGCGCCAGTGGCGCCACCTATCGCGAGATCGCGGCGCGCGGCGGTGGCATCAGAACGACCGTACGATCGACGCGCAATGCTTCGCAAAACGATCTGGTCAAGATTGGGAAGCGTTACGCCGATTGGTTTTTGCGAACCGGCACCACGACGATCGAGGCGAAGTCCGGATACGGCCTGACAACGGAAGACGAGCTGAAGATTCTGCGCGCGATCAGACAACTGAATGAAGAAACACCACTGCGCTACGTGCCGACATTTCTCGGCGCGCACGACATTCCCGCTGAATATCAATCTCGCCGCCAGACTTACGTCAACTTGATCATTAACGAGATGCTGCCGCGCGTGGCGGAAGAGAAGCTCGCCGAATACTGCGACGTATTTTGCGAAGAAGGAGCTTTTACGAGCGACGAATCGTGTGAGATTTTGTCCGCGGCGCGTTGTCACGGACTGGGTTTGCGTGTGCATGCCGATCAGCTTTCGTTGTCAGGCGGCGCGAAATTAGCGGCTGAGTTGAACTGCGCGACTGCCGATCATCTGGAGCACGTTGATCCAACAGGTATCGCCGCGTTGAAGGCGGCAAAGGTTCAGCCGGTTTTGTTGCCCGGCTCGGTTTACGCACTGGGATCGCACCAATATCCTCCGGCGCGCGAAATGATTGATGCTGGACTCGCGATCGTTCTGGCGACTGATTTCAATCCGGGTTCATCGCCGGGGCCGTCGATGACGATGATCCTTTCGCTGGCGTGTACGCAGATTAAGATGACTCCGGCGGAAGCCATCAGCGCGTCAACCATCAATGCGGCTTACTCGCTGGGTCGCGGCGACGAGCTTGGATCGCTTGAAAGAGGGAAGCGCGCGGACTTTGTGATTCACGACTGCGAAGACTACCGCGAGTTGGCTTACTTTTTCGGGATTGAACATCCGTGGCGCGTGTATGTGGCCGGGGAACTGGCGTGTCGGAAGCCCGGTTAGTTGATAAGAATTTGAAAGCAAATAATCGGCCTGCTCACCTTAAACCTTTTTACTTACAAGTTGTTATTGACAGCATAAAGCAATGGGTGTACGAGGAGTCAACGAAAGGCAAGACTCCGATTCCCAACGCACCTAAGGAGGTCATCATGGTCTCAGCCAACTCAATCAAGCTACTACTGGCAGCAATTGTTTTCGCCGCACTGGTCATCATTGTCGGCGCGAAGGTTAACGCGGGGACAGCGGCGGCGCCACCCGAACCAAGCACGAGGCAGATATTGCGACGGAAAGATCGAAGCAAACTGCCCGCCTCGGCAAGCGAGATCGCAGAGCTAAGAAGAAAGACCCAGGACAAAGAAAAGAGACAACTCAAGATCCGTGAATTCAAAGATATGCCCTTGAAGGTTCAAGCAATTCGGAACCTAGACAGCGAGAGCTGGCATAAGGATTTGCAAATAGAAGTCAAGAACATCGGAACAAAGCCGATCTACTCAATATTGGCTTACCTTGAATTTCTTGATGAAAAGGTTCCAGATAACGGTGTCTCGGCGATCATACTGAGATTTGGAGAGCGAAAGTATCTCGATATTACAGTCGCTGGCGATCCGCGAGACGCTCACCTTAATCCTGGCGATACCTATGTGTTCATGATCGAAGAGAAATACAAAAAAGGGCTGGCAATCAGACACGAAAGATCACCGGAATTATTTAAGCACATGGAGTTCCGCTTTAACTTGATTAGTTTCGGTGATCGTACTGGTTTTGAAGTCGGGGACCCAACCGACTACCGAAATGTTAAGAAACCTAGCGGCGATGGCACGGCGGCCAAACATGGCAATACGACGACCGTGAAACTTACGCGGGATGCTACTACCTTTATTGAACTTCCTTCTTAAAAAATTCTGGTTGACGAGATCGCGCTTCTTTCTTATCATTCGCTTAACACTGGAAAGGAGGTGATCTAAAAGTATATGAGTTCTAATCACAGTGAGGTGGCTGAGACCTAAACTCAGGCATCGATAATCCAGATTGTTAGGATGGTCTGCCTGAGTGGTCACTGTGACACCTTCTTTCCGAAGGTCACAGCCGCGGGTCAATCCCAACAGTTCACCGGAAAGCCGCTCGCGCATTCGCGGGCGGCTTTTCTTCTGTAGCATAGACTTCAGTCTGTGTGCGGAAACGGTAGTGCCTGCCTTTGAAACACAGACTGAAGTCTATGCTACTTGACTATCAACCCTTGCCCGTTTAATAACATCAAAGGAGTATCCGCAACAAAATCATCTTCCCGGTTGCCGGAAAAATAGGTTGGCAGAAAAGGCAAAAGTGTCTCAGAAGGAATCCCCGGCTTCTCCTGTGTTCTATGACCCCCGCGGCCGTCGCTGGCGTCACGTGCGCCGAACCTATTTGGCGCTGGGCATCATCGCCACTGCGGTAACCGCGATCTTCATCGCGAGCGTGTTGGCGAATCCTTTGCTGCCCACGCTCAACCTGCGGCCGATGCAAAATCTGCCGCGCTCTTCGGACATTAAGCCGCAGCCGCGCGCCGCTTTGCCCACCGCAGGTGAAGCCAAAGCCAACAAAGCGGAAGCCGAACTTAAGAAAGAACTCGCCAAGACTCGTGTGGTTCCCGGCCGTCACGTTGAATTGTTGCCGCTCGCCTCGCCGCCCGCGACGCTGCCCGCGCCTGCCAGCTTCGGAGCCAAACAACTTTCGATCGGGTTCTACATCGCTTGGGACGAATCGAGTTTTTCGTCGCTCGAACGCAACTTGAACAAGATGGACTGGGTGATGCCCCAATGGGCGCACTTGATCGCGCCGCAAAAGCCAGGGGATCGCCCGATTGCCGACGACTTGACCGACGCCGATTCCGAAATGGAGCACGATCAGGCGCTGAAAGCTTTGAACCTGATTCGTCAGAACCGGCCCCAGCTTTCCATCATTCCAATTGTGCAGAACCTCTCGGACGAGAAATGGGACAGCAATTTGCTGGGACGGATGGTGAGCGACGAAACATCGCGCCAGAATCTGATTAACGGATTGTCGAGCTTCGTCGAACAGAACAAGTTTGCAGGCGTCTGCATCGACTTTGAAGAAGCTTTGCCGGAATCGCAACCGAACCTGCTGAAGTTCATGCAGGAGTTGCACGCTGCGTTTCAGCCGCGCGGCTGGGTTGTGGTGCAGTCGGTCCCGTTCGACGATCAGGAATGGAAGTACAAAGATTATGCGGCGGCCACTGATTATCTGTTGCTGATGGCGTACGACGAACACTATGCCAGCAAAGAGTCAGGGTCGATCGCTTCGCAGGGTTGGTACGAGAGTTTGCTTTCGAAAAGAATGCGTGAACTCGATCCTGCGAAGACGATCATTGCGCTCGGCAATTACGGCTATGACTGGCAGGAAGGCAAAACGGCCCGCGAGGTCAGTTTCCAGGAGGCGGTCATCGATGCGCATGATTCCGAGGCGCAAAACGAATTCGACCCGCAGACGCGCAATCCGCACTACGAATACGACGAAGAGGACGGCTCGCATCACGTTGTTTGGTTTCTCGATGGTGTAACTGCATTCAACCAGATGCGCGCGGCCAGCGGCTATCATCCCGCGGGCTTCGCTCTGTGGAGGCTGGGTTCAGAGGACCCTTCGATTTGGTCTGTCTTCGCCAGCGATCAAAAAAATCCGTCGCCTGATTCGCTCCGGCGGATGGCTTACGGTTATGAAGTGGATTTCGAAGGCACCGGTGAATTGCTGAAAGTTCAGGCCAGCCCTCACGAAGGCGAGCGCGGCGTCAGTGTCGATGCCAACACCGGCTTCATTTCCTCTGAGACTTACGACAACAACAAGATTCCTACCTCTTACGTCATCGAACGCACCGGCGACCACCCGGGATTGATCGCGTTGACGTTCGACGATGGGCCGGATCCGAAGTGGACGCCCCGCATTCTCGACGTTCTGAAACAGGAAAATGTGCCGGCGACTTTCTTCGTGATGGGAAAGAACGGGCAGGCTTATCCCGATCTGCTGCGCCGCGAGGTCAACGAAGGTCACGAGATCGGCAATCACACTTTCACGCACCCGAACCTGGGAGAGATTCCCGGCAAGATCACCGATCTCGAACTGAACGCCACCCAACGCTTGATCGAATCGATCACCGGCCGCTCGACCGTGCTGTTTCGTCCGCCCTATTTCGGAGACGCGGAAGCTGACCGTCCCGAGGAAGTCGAGCCCGCTATTCGCGCCAAGAATCTCGGATACATCATGGTTGGGCTGCGTATCGATCCGGGTGACTGGAAGCCAGGCGCGACCGTTGACGAGATCGTGCAGAAGACGATGGAGCGCGCCCAGGATACAAATCCGGAAACGCGCGGACAGGTGGTCCTGCTGCACGACTCGGGTGGCGATCGCGAAGCGACGATCGCTGCGTTGCCGATCCTCATCCGTGACTTGCGCGCGAAGGGATTCAAGTTCGTTCCGGTCTCGGCACTCGGCGGATGGACTCGTGATCAAGTCATGCCGCCGCTTTCAGGCAGCGAAACGCTTTACACGCGGACGGACACGGTGGCGTTTCTGGTGATGTCCACGGCGGGCTGGCTTTTGCAGTGGGCGTTTCTGATCGGAATTATTCTTGGCCTGATTCGTCTGGTGGTGATCGGCGCGCTCGCGTTTGCGCAGTGGGTGCGATCGCGGCGGCGCGAACGCGAGCACGCCGGCGAACAGTACGAGCCCTTTGTCTCGATCATCGTGCCGGCTTACAACGAAGAGTTCGTGATCGAGGCGACGATCCGCAGCCTGCTGAATTCAGACTACCACAACTTTGAAATTATCGTCGTCGATGACGGCTCGAAGGATCGGACCAGCGAAGTCGTGCGCGAACACTTCGCGGACGAACCACTCGTGCGATTGTTTACTGAAGCGAATGCCGGCAAAGCTGCCGCCCTGAATTTGGGTTTGCGCTACGCGAAAGGTAACGTGATTGTCGCGCTCGATGCCGATACCCAATTCCCGGCCAACACGATTCGCGCGCTGGCGCGCCGCTTTGTCGATCCGACGATGGGCGCGGTCGCCGGCAATGCCAAGGTTGGCAACCGCATCAATATCGTGACGCGCTGGCAAGCCCTCGAGTACATCACTTCGCAGAACATGGATCGGCGCGCGTTCGCGAGTTTGAATTGCATCACGGTCGTGCCGGGCGCGGTTGGCGCGTGGAGAAGGGAACTGATCGAACAGTGCGGCGGCTTCAGCGACGAGACGCTGGCCGAAGATCAGGACCTGACGCTGCAAATTCGCAAGCGCGGTTTCCGAATTGGTTACGAAGAAACCGCCGTCGGTTGGACGGAAGCGCCGCAGACGCTGCGCATGCTGGCGAAGCAAAGATTTCGCTGGGCATACGGCACGCTTCAATGCCTTTGGAAACATCGCGACGCCATGTTCCGTCCAAAGTACGGAGCACTCGGCTTTGTGGCGATGCCGAACGTTTGGATCTTTCAGATTATCTTTCCGCTGATCTCGCCGGCGATGGATCTGCTTCTGATCTACACGTGCCTGTCGGCTTTGGTGGATCGCATTCAACAACCTTCGGCTTACTCGTTCACGAACCTGCGCCAGATTCTTTTCTACTACGCGCTGTTTCTCGCGGTTGATTGGAGCGCCGCGTGCTTCGCGTTCGCGCTGGAAAGAAAAGAGCGCTGGCGTCTGCTGTGGTGGTTGTTCCTTCAGCGCTTTTGCTATCGCCAGGTGATGTACTACGTGATGGCCAAGTCAGTGCAGACGGCCATTCGCGGCGCCGTTGTTGGCTGGGGCAAGCTGGAAAGAAAAGCGACGGTGGAAGCGCAGCCTTAGCCGTTTCAACTATCCGGGTCGTGTGGAGGGCGGACTTGTCCGCCCTATTTGTTTGTCGAGTCGTCGCGCGTCTAAACTGAAATTGCGATGTTTACGAGAAAGCGACTGCTAATCCTCGGATCCCTGTTACTCGTCGCGACTGCGTTTCGCATCGCCGTGGCTCACTGGCTGCCCAATGACGCGCCTGACGACGGCCGGGTCTATGCGCAGATGGCGCGCAACATGCTCGAGCAGCATGTCTTCTCGCACGACGCGCAAGCGCCTTATCAGCCCTCGTTGATTCGGCTGCCGGGTTATCCGCTGTTTCTCGCCTCCGTTTATTCAGTCTTTGGACACACCAACAATGGCGCGGTGCGCATCACTCAGGCGTTGATCGACACGGCGACGTGCGGGTTGATCGCTTTGCTCGCGTTTTATTGGCAGCCGGATGAGAAGAAGAAGTTTGCGAGCGCGCTCGGCGCGTTGGCGCTCGCCGCAATCTGTCCGTTCACGACAATTTACACGGCGACGATCCTCACCGAAGTAGTGACGAACTTTCTGATGATCGCGATGTTCGTCGCGGTGACGCTGGCGTATCGAAATTCAACCACAGAGGACACAAAGGAAAACAAAAAGAAGTGGAAGTCACTGCTTTGGTGGGTCTTGGCGGGGCTGCTGGGTGGATTGAATGTTCTGTTTCGTCCGGACAGTGGACTGTTGGTTGGGGCGGTTGGAGTAACGTTGGTAACTGCAGGTTTTTGGGCTTTGGTTTTAGGTCTTAGAAGAAAATCGAAATCTAAAGACCAAAGGCCAAAGACCAAAGATCCAAGCCTCCAGTCTCCAGCCTCCAGCCTCAGTAGAAACATCACTCACATAGTTGCTTCCGGCGCTGCATTGTCCTTCGCTTTCATCCTCGTCCTCACGCCGTGGACGATTCGCAATTGGCGCGTCTTTCATCAGTTTCAACCGCTCGCGCCCGCGCACGGCGAGATGCCCGGCGAATTCGTGCCGCGCGGTTATTACCTCTGGCTGCGCACTTGGATCGATGACCAGAGTTACGTCGAGCCATTCCTTTGGTCGCTGGATACCGATCCGATCGACGTTGAAGATGTCCCCCC
>JAJPKD010000322.1 GCA_021323895.1 Acidobacteriota bacterium
TCTGGCGACCACCATGATCTATACTCACGTGCTCAACCGTGGGGGACGCGGCGTGCGCAGTCCTTTGGATGGGTGAGAGGGTGTTGGGTGTCGGACAGAAGAGAATTGCAAATTAGAAATTGGAAATTGAAAAATGAAAAGTGAAATTGGGAAGAAGCGGCATAGGCCCTCACCCCAGCGCTCTCCCAGAGGGAGAGGGAGCGATTAAGACAAAATTCAGATTCCAGATTGGAGATTCAAGAGCGGGCACATGCCCTCACCCCGGCCCTCTCCCAGCGGGAGAGGGAGTGTGCGCTCCGACGCGATCGCAAATTAACAATTTGCGCTACAGAAAGATCCAAAGCGCCGTCGAGCCGGCGCACTCCAAATGCGGGCAAGGATGCCCGCGACCCGCACGCAAGGGATGCCCGCGCTCCGATGCGGTTCGCAAATTGGTAATTTGCGTTACATACGTTACATACTCAGCTTGTCCATGACTCGCCTTCGCCGCTTATCGTTTGCTCTCGCGCTCGGCTCTCTTATCCTCATCAACAGCCAATGCGCGGGCAGCGCCAAGCGTTATCCACTCGCAGGGAAAGTCATCTCGGTCGATCAGGCAAAGCATCAATTGGTAGTCAGTCACGCCGACATTCCCGGGTACATGCCCGCGATGGTCATGCCGTTTCAGATCAAAGATTTGAATTCGATGAGCGCCGTGGGCAGAGGCGATGAGGTTTCCGCCACGCTGGTCGTCAGCGGCAGCCAATCGTGGCTGGAAGATTTGCGCGTGGTAAGGAAGGGAAGCGCGACGACTGACGCGCGCGACGCCGAGATTCGCACGCTGCCGCACGAAGCCGACGCTGTGCCGGATTTTTCGTTGACGAATCAGGATGGCAAAAAGATTTCGCTCAAGCAGTATCGTGGCAAGGCAGTGGTCCTCACGTTCATCTACACGCGCTGTCCGCTGCCCGACTATTGCCCTTTGATGAGCAGCAATTTCGCGCAACTCGAGAAGGCCCTCCAGCAGCAACCCGCGCTGTTCGCCAGGACGCATCTGCTCAGCATCAGCTTTGATTGGCAGCGCGACACGCCCGCGGTGCTGCGAAGCTACGGCGCGGCTTACACCGAAAAATATTCGGACGAAAAGTTTGAGCATTGGGAGTTTGCTTCGGGCACGGCGGAGGAAGTGAACTCGATCGCGAAGTTCTTTGGCTTGCAGTACGAGGCGAAGTCCGATCAGATCGTGCACTCGCTGGTCACGGCGATCATTTCGCCGGACGGAAAGATCGCGAAGGTATATGCCGGAAACCAGTGGCGCGCGGATGATGTTATTGCCGATTTGCGTGCGCTGAAGTATTGATGAGTTTTGAGTCCCGAAACTTTGACGATTGCTTTTAGGTAAGAGGGACAGAAGATAGGTTGGTGCTCGAATTTCATCGAGAGGTTTTCTCCGTGATCGCATCCACTCCGAAATCCAGTTGCGGCTTTAGTCGGCGAATACGTACGCGCTTATGTGTTGCGCCCCTACAGGGCGCGGCGTCTCCTTCAAACCCGAACCAGGGGTGGCGCGACCTGCGGTCGCTTACCCCTGGCTACTTTCTACAACCGCTATGCGTTTGATTACATGACGCCGCTTCGCGGCGGGTTGCTTGGTTGCGATGCGGGCGCCATGGCAATGGCAAGGTCCTATTCCTTGCCGAGGCGAACGGTCAAACTCCAGAAGTCTTTTCCTTGCGTTACCTTGATTTGCCAGTTGGATACGCCCTTGTCGTCTTTGATCGTCGCCGTCGCCTTGTATTCTTTGCCGGCGTTCTTGAAGATGCTCTCGCCGGAAAATCCTTCGCTGTCTGAGAAGCTTAGCGGGATATTCGTGACACCGGGGAAGTCTTCCGCGGTGAAACTGAGCAGATACTTCTGAGTGTCGTTGTCGAATCGCAGCGTGCCTTTTGCGCTCCAGATATCGCCTTCGAGCAGAACAGCCTCCGCGGAAATCTTCTTGACGGTGGTCTTCATGAACCGCGAGTCAAGACCAACCTTGCCGGACACCGCCGACGAGCGGCCGGCATAGCCACCCCACTGGCCCACGAATGCATCGAGTTTCGTGGCCGGTACCGAACGCGTGTTCGCGCTACCCGGCGCGGCTTGTTGATTGGTTGAATCAACAGTTTTCTTCGTACAGCCCGCAAAGCAAATTGCGAACAACGTACCGGTTAGAATTGCGAGATGAACTCTGGTTGGGGAAATCACTTTCTTGTTCTCCTTTGGCGGTGTGCGCACAGTCGTTGCCGGTGCATCTATCATCAGTGGTTCGCCTGAGTCAACGCGCAAAAGAAAAAGCCCGCGCCGAGAAATGCGCGAGCTTTCTAAAATCAAGGATGAAGCGAAAGAACCAGTTAGATCGCCGGCACGATCGTCAAACCTTCGTGCACACCGACCACGCGCGGCGGCAGCGTGTAAATCGCGTCGCGAACTTCGCCTGAGTCGTACTTGAACTCGGCGTCGTGGCCACCGGCGCTGGTGTCAAATGAAGGGCCAAGGAACGGCGAACCCACCGTCGCGGTGCGATGGAAGGGAGCAATGATCATGGCGCCGTAAACTTTGCCGTGCCCGTTTTGCGTTAACTTATACTTGGCGGCATTACCCGACAGGTCATCGCCCATGACGAGAATGAGGCCATCCCAGCGCGCGTCCTTCTGCATTTCCAGGGTCCCCGTAACGACCAACAAGCCACCGCCTTTTTGCCCTGATGGAATCGTAAAGTTACCGTCCACGAAGGTGAAGTAAGGGTGCGTGTCGTCGCCGTAAGTCCCGTTCGCCGGCGGGCTTGAAGACGTGTAGTAACGTCCCATATTAATGGCGTTCAACTGCAATTCAGCCAGCATTGCCCGCGCATCATCGGCGGTTGCCAGCCAGGGCGGCGTGTTGGTGCCATCCAGCAAAAGGGTCTTTGTGTCGGCTACCGGTTTGCCGCTGTCGTGCATGGTTTGTATGAAGTTACTTGCCGTTGTTTGGGCTCCCGAAGAAGTAAAACCAAACGAGGCGATTTGCGTGGTACTGCCTGCGTACAGATCCTTACCGGTGAATTGCTTGTCGCCATCCTGCGTCATGTTCAAGGTTATCGGCGCACTGTTATCGGCTGGTCCAACCATCGTGATCGCGGCGGCCGCGTCGTTGTAATCAAATGGCGTGTGCTTGACCATCATTTCCATCTGCTTGACGGAACCCTTTGGTCCATATCCGGTGGACTGCACTACCAGGCGAGTGTCATCTACCGTCGCGCGGCCAGTGCCCTGCGGATTAGTGCAGTGCTTGTGATTGCAGTACGGGTGATGCGAATAGTCCCAACTGCAATGGCCGCAGTGCCATTGATGCCAGGCGGGCGTAGGCTGCAAAACCGGAGGATTTGGCTTGACGAAGTTGTCGGTCTTGGGCGCTTCGCCGGGCTGCGCGGTGGTTTCGGGATCGGGATTCGTAACGCGAACGCTGTAGGCGAGTCCGTTGAGCGAGGTGTAATTCGCAGTCAGCGTCACGCGATCGGGGAATCCACTGGTGTTGCCATAGCTGAGCCACTTCGAGAGTCGCGAATAGGTCGTCGAATCGCCCGAAACGTTTCCGCCGGAGGTGTCAGCCGCGGTCGAAAAAGTGAAAGTTGGCGACGCGACATTGCCGCGCAGTACGTTCAGCGATTCCTGCAAGCCACATTCGGCCGCGTAGTAAGCTTGCGTTTCGGCGATTGAATCGACTGAGTTTGTCGCCGACATCGACGTGGTGAGAATCAAGGCGCTGCCTGCTCCCAACAACAAAATCGATGAGATAAGAGCGGTCCACAGAGCGGCTCCGCGCTCGCCTTTCCGCCTCTGATATAACGATTTTTCTAACGTGCTTTCCATCGTTGGTCCTCTGATGGGCGTTTAGTAAAACGCGAGATTCCGATTGCGCAGCGCTACGTCGGTGGCTAGTTGCACCTGGCTCGCGGGAATGTAACCGGGCTGGCCCGGAGTGCCGACAGCGTCGAGATTGATCATCAAAGTGATGACGACATAACTCGTCTGGCTTTGATCCGATACCTCCGCAAGCTCGCCATTCGGGCCCATCAATCCGGTAACTCCCGGCGTCGTGACGATAATTCCACCGGTGGGATCGAGTGTGTAATCCACCCGGCGATCGAAGTAGTAGATTTCAAAGTCGTCAACGTTGGCGACCAAAAGACGCGACTGGTTGAGATTGACGTCATAGCGAAACAACTCGCCGCGCGTGGAATTGGGATCGGTGTCGGTCTTGTGCAGGAAATATTCGACGTCTTCATCGACCTGCGCGAGACTGGCGGCGCCGCTGGTCCCGGAAAACGCGTCAAGGTTCGACCGAATGCGAATCGAGCTGGCGTCGGAATCGTCATTCACGATTCCATTCTTTCTCAAACCGAATCCCGCATTGGCGATGTCGCGCGACATCATATTCAAGGCATGTTGAGCGGCGGCCACTGCGTCGGTGCGCCGGTTCTCGCGACTACGAATGTTGAAAGAGCTGGAGAGCAAAGTTGCGCCGACACCGACGATCGTTAAGGTCATGCCCAGACCAATAATTAACTCGAGCAGCGAGAATCCCGCTTCGTTCGATTTGGAATGCTTTAGGTTGATTGCTCGAGTTGAAAACATGATCGTCTCACCCATCAATTAATGTTTGTTCCGACCAGCGGATTGGATCGCTCAGTCAAAAGCTTGACCGAGCCGTAATACTCGTAACCCGACGAATACGTCGCCTGGTCGATGGGAATGATCGGCGCGTTAGGAACCACCTGGACCGTGATTGATTTGACGGTGGTCTTACCGCTGACAACTGTTTTGTTCGCGACGGTCGTCGTTACGGTGAATTGCCTGCCGGTGACGTCGCTGACAGTCGCAGTTGTGGTGCCGGCATTCAGCGCCGCATCGGTAAATGACATGGCGCGAAACTTTTCGATGGTGGTTTGCGCCACCGACATCGAGGCGGCCCGGTCGGCAGAAGCCGAGTTGTAGCGAATCGCAAACAGAAATCCGCCAATCGCGCCCATGCCTACGATCATCATCACGACCAGCGCCACGCAGGTCTCGAGGATCGTAAAGCCCTCTTCATGTCTCGTAGTTTTTTTCGCGGCTCGCAACTTCATAATGACGTGTCCAAAATTCGTCGCAGTTATTTATTTGGTTTCTTATGGTTTTTGGGATTAGCTGGTGGTGTATTCGAATTGTTATTGGCGTAGCTGGTCACATATGAATCGGCCGCGCCATCGCTGAGATTCGTTGGCAGGTTTGCCTGAATCGTCGGCGCATACGAGTAGTTAGCGCTGCTGTTCACCCGGATATCGCCGCCGCCTGAGAGATCCACGTTGCGCGTTCCCTGTGAGTTGCTGACCGTCAAGTGGTAATCGTTATCGGGACGCCCACGCCAGTCGAAGGTAATTGTCAGCGGCAAGGTCACGCCCTGGAAAACGACGTTTTTGTCGAGCGGAATCGTCATGGTCTCGCTGGTGGCGCTTCGGACTGGACCCGTGACGCTGTAGGTTCCCGTGCTGGAGATTTGCAACGTCGTCGAGCAGTGGCAGCGAATCGCAGCCAGCCGAGTCTTTTCGATGTAGGACGTCAGGATTCGCGCCGAATTACTCAGACGCATGTTGTCGCGCGCGGATACTACACCCACCACGGCGAAGGATGTGACGATGCCAATCACGACCAGCGTGATCAGCAGATCGACAAAGCCCTTACCGGACTCGTCCTGAAAATCGATGTGACGGCTTTGCTTCATAATTCGGTCAATCTGTCTTGCTGAATCAGCCTTAGCTGTCAGCGATTCCGCGGTGAGTTCAGCAACCATTGTGCCAGCAGGTATTCATCGGAAAGATTCGCGTTTGGGAAAGCACGTGAGAGATTTTCGTCACGGTTGGTAACAAGTCTGGATGACCGATTCCACAGCGAGTGCCGATTATTGTCAGCTTGCGACTCTCGTGCGTCGGCGAACTTAGGCGCGTTCGGTCATCGTGAATGAGGAATTGCGATTCTGGAAAATTTCGAGCCGAATCGGCGAGATTCGATTAACGCTCTTCCAGAAATTCAGGTTGAAGATCAATACGGAAGGTTCTTCGCGAAGTCCGTAGAATAGCCCGTGTAAGAAACAACCGTGCAATACAGCGAGCCGTTAGTCCAATTCAAAGCTTCAGTCTTCCCATCGTTGACGATGAGCTTCCGGCCGACCGTCTGTCCGGCCTCGTCTTTCACGTCTTCAACTTTGACGTTCATGTGCGCGTCCTGGTACCGCTTCAACGCGTCATTCAACTCTTTGTTCGCTTCGGCGGCGGTGGGCAAAGTAGCCAACAAATGCTGCACCGTGTGGTTGTTCGACGAGTTGTAAATCGCGCCCACGCCATCAGTTGGACCAACCAGTTCCTGCTCGATCTGATTCAGCGGTTGCGCCTGGACCAGCGAGTAATCGCCGGATTTTTCCGGCAGAATGTTCCTCACCGCGCCGCGGTAAGGATTCAGTTGGGCGCTCGGCAATCTTCCCGCCTGTTTCCAACCCTGGCAGAAAAGAATGAGCGTTAGAGTGAATACTAGGGATGGGACTTTCATGGGCGGAGTGAGGCCTCCGATATCTACTTAAGCAAACGCATCGTGTGGCCGTCAACAACTTTCTTTAATGGCGGCAAGTTCCGCAGATCGGTTCAAGAAAAGATTGATATTGCGTGGTGTGGCCTGTTTACGCTATTGTGAAATTGCGAGTCCGCCCCGGCTCGTGGCTCTGACAAGCCGCATTTCCTCAGTTCCGAGTTTTCCCACGTAACACTACGATGCAATCGACCTTCGCTGAGCAGAGACGTGTGGTCTGATTGCCCTTTTCTTTTCCAGAGAGAGGACAAGGCATGGCACGAATAGACGAACTTCTCAGGCAAATGCAACAGCATGGTGCATCGGACTTGCACCTGACTTCTGGTTCAGCTCCGTTTATGCGTATCCACGGCGATATGTCGAAGCTGAACTATCGCGAAGTCTCAGCCGAGACTGCGCGTGGCTTAATCTTCGAAATCCTGACTGAGAAGCAGAGAGAATTGTTCACTGAGAATTGGGATCTGGATTTGAGTTACCCGCTCAGCGGCGTCGGCCGATTTCGTGTCAACGTCTTTATGCAGCGGCACGGCATCGCCGCGGTCTTTCGCATCATCCCAGAGAAGATTAAATCGATAAAGGAACTCGATCTGCCCGACCAGCTCGGAGGCTTGATTGATGTTTCCGAAGGTTTGGTGCTGGTGACTGGCCCCACGGGCTCAGGCAAGAGCACAACCCTGGCTTCGATGATCCATACGATCAATCAGGAGCAACAGGCACACATCATCACCATCGAA
>JAJPKD010000003.1 GCA_021323895.1 Acidobacteriota bacterium
CCGCGTCAATCAAAGAGAAGGGCGTGCTTGAGCCTTTGCTGGTGAAGCCGTCGCTGTCCGGCCGTTGGATGATCATCGCGGGCGAGCGGCGTTGGCGCTCGGCCCAGGCCGCTGGGCTGGAAGAAGTCCCGTGCATCGAAATGGAAGTGGACGATGCTGAGGTTGCCGAGATCGCGCTCATCGAAAACATGCAGCGCAAGGACCTCACGCCGTGGGAAGAGGCTGATGGATTGAAAGCATTGTCCGAAAGATTTGGTTACACGCATGAGGAAGTGGCGCGCAAAGTTGGCAAGAGCCGCAGCACTGTGACCGAGGCGCTCTCCATCGCTGGTATACCCGACTCGATTCGCGAAATCTGTCGGGCCTGCGAAATCACTTCAAAATCTTTGCTTCTGCAGATCGTTCGTCAGCCCGACGATGAGTCGATGCGCACGATGGCCGAACAGATCGCCGCCGAAGGTTTGACTCGCGATGGCGCGCGGCGCGCGCGCAAGGCATACATCGATCCAACGGGCGCATCCGAACCTTATATCTTCCGTTACGAAGCGCCGGATAGGGAATTCAAGGTTGAGGTGAAGTTTAAGAAGGGAAACATCTCGGCCGAGGAATTATTCGAAGCTCTCAACGCTGCCGCACAAAACATCGACGAAGCGGTCTAACCTCAATCCGTTTTAGAGGCGGACGGGTTTGCTCAACCTTTCTTCTTCTTTTCCGCCGCGGCTTTCTTCGCGAGAGATTTACTCCAACGCTCCAGTGTTGGCTGAATCGGCTTGAACAACTTCGCGCGAAACTTGTGTTGCTCCTCGTTCCACGCCTTCAACTGTTTTTCGACATAAGCCCGCACGTTGGATTCAATAGCCCCGCGCTTAACCGAATGACGCAGCGTTAAGTAGTAGTGCTGCCCCACCAGCGAGAAAATTACGGCGACCAAATTACCCTTGAACGAGAGTCGCGGAATAATCCGTTTGTGAAACGGCTTGTTCGCCTGGGCGAGGGGAGTCACCGCGACTTCGAACCAAGCCCCTTGATTTCCTTGTCGCGGGTGATAAAGCCCCGGTAGTTCAGATCCTTTGGCCGCGACGCGCGCACGCGGCTCGGTAATCACATCGACCAACCGCAGACGCTCCACGCCGCGCAGGTGCTCGCGCGGCACGCTCTCCAAAGCGCTCTCAATATTTGCCAGAGTGTTCCGGGGCAGTTTTCCCTCGTACTGATTTTCAATTTTAATAGCCATTGAATGATGAAAAGTTTCTGCACGGAACTGTAGGGGACTCCCGATGTGAGAGTCAAACGGCCCTAAGGGGCATGAGTACGCATAGCACAACATCAACTCGACGGTTTGTAGGCGAACTACACGTCGTCTAAATCTATTGAGAGCCCAAACATCCATTCGTAAAATGCGCGCGTCGTTTTTGGCCATCCCCCCGGTTCTTAACTTTTGCAGTCTCTGCGATTTATATCACCCTATTGAACTTTCCGGCAGCCTGGCCGGTTCTGACTATAGACCGCGGCCCCTTCGATCAATGGGACTACGCACAAGGAGCATGGGATGAGAACTTCCTCCGTTCGTTTTGAAAATTCTGTGCGGGCTAATCGACAAGGGAATCAAGCAACCCGAACGGCAGCTTTGGGCCACGTCTCACGCTGACACCTTGCGTCTGATAATACATATTATGTTGCAAACCGAGGGGGCCCCGGGTTTTTCGGGGATGCGCCCAGCCTTAAGCAGCGCGTAACCGGTTTTGGTTGGCTCAGACGTTTTCAAATCGCGCCGAGTTGCTCCCCGTCTTTCGCGATGGCGAGTGCAGTTGCGGTTTGAGTCATAGCGAGACGAACGGCCCAATGGAAAATGACTAGCGCGAAGACGATCACCACGGCAAGGTCGATCCATTTCGGCAGAATATTCCTGGCGCCGTTACCGTAGCGTCCCATGAAGCCGATTGCGGTCTGTCCGAGTAGCCACGGCGCGATCCAGAGGGCGTTTCGTACGGCCCGCCGAGCGCCGGTCTGCTTCCGCCAGGCACCGAGGCTAAACAGAAGCAAGCCAAAGCCAACCGCGCAAACAAGCTTCCACGTGGTATCAAAGCCGCCCCAGTAGATGATCAGATTGGCTGAACAGAACGCCGCCGGCAGGACGAGCCTTGGCATCGGCACGCGGTACGAACGAGGTCTATCGCCGTCCACCTTGTGCAGCGCTGCCAGCGCAATCGGCGCGAAGGCGTACATCATGGCCGTGGCTCCGGTTATGACAGTGACCAGCGCGCTCCAGCTCTTAAAAGGCCCCAGGGCGATGGATCCGATAATCGACGCGACCAGGATCGAGATCCAAGGCACACCCCGGGTGTTAGTTCTCGTCAGAGCCGCCGGCATTTCCCGCTCTTCACCCACCGCGTAAGACAACCGCGCGGTTGTAGCTACGTAAACGACCCCGGTGCCGGCCGGCGAGATCACCGCATCGATGATCAGAGTCTTGGCGAGCCACCCCGCGCCTACAGCCAGAGCTAAGGTGTACCAGGCCCCGTAATCCGATGGATCGGTTCCCAGTGGCTTGGTCCAGCCGCTGGCGATATTCGCCGGCTCAAGGCCGCCAATCATCACGACCTGCAACAGCGAATACAGTACTGCGCCAATTCCCATCGCAGTCAGCACGGCCCGCGATAGATCCTTCTTGGGATTGCGCGCTTCACCTGCAAGCTGCACTGCTTGTTCGAAACCTTGCAGCGCAAAGACCACGCCGCCAGTCAACGCGGCAAAGACTCCATGAAAGCCGAACGGCATGAAGCCGCCGCCCGCTCGAAAGTTCGACGGATTGAATTGCAGATAAGCGACTACAGCGATCGCCAGAACCGGCACCGCGGTCTTCCAAATGACGACGACGATGTTGCTATCGGAGAGAAACTTCGCTCCAGCGAGATTCATCGTCGTGAACAAGAACATCAGAAGAATCGCTACGATTAAGCCGGTGCCGTTAAGCAGCCCCGCACTGTCCCCGACTTTATTGATCATGTTGAAGTGATGGTTGACCCAACTGACACTGTTTACATAAGTGATGACCGCCAGCACTTCAATTGGAGCGATGAAGACGGCCTGGAGCCAGCCAATCCAACCGGCAGCGAATCCGGCGATTGGGCCATGCGCGTAGTAAGAGAATCTGGCGGCGCCGCCGGCTACGGGATAAGTCGCGCCCAACTCCGCGTAAGTAAGCGCCAGCAGCGACAACATACCGGCGGCCAGCAGCCACGACAGAATCGATGCGGGCCCGGCAACCTTTGCCGCATTGAGCGCACCCAGCAACCA
>JAJPKD010000298.1 GCA_021323895.1 Acidobacteriota bacterium
CGCGAGACCCGAAAACGCTTTTCAATCACGCGAACGGATCCGTTCGGTCGCGAATTGCCGAAGGCCGACGACCATGCTTCGCGAATCGCGTGCAGAACCGGGTCGCAACTGAGCGAAAGAGTCCCCTCGCCAGGTTGAAGCAAACCAGGAGCGCGCAATGAAAGTTGATTCCCCCAAGTTACTCGCGGATTCGCCAATCGATTCGCGCGAATTCAAACTTCGCTACACGGAAGAAGATTATCGCGCTTTGATTGATCAAGCGCCGGATGCCATCTTCATTGCCGACCGGAAATTTCGAGTGATTCTCGTCAACACTCACGGATGCGAGATGAGTGGTTATTCCCAAGCTGAAGTCCTCAGAAAATCGATCTTCGATTTCATGGTTCCCGAGGATGTCGCCGCGAATCCTCTGAGGTTCGATGAATTGAATGAAGGAAAGACGGTCGTTTCCGAACGTAAGCTGAAGCGGAAAGACGGCACGGTTGTTCCCGTCGAGGTCAGCTCGAAGCTGTTAAGCGACGGCCGTTTGCAGTCAATCGTGCGCGATCTCAGCCGTCGCAAGCGTGCGGAAAAAGAACGGAAGAAGTTAGACGCAGCGCTGCGCCGAGGCGCTCAGCGCTTCCGCGCTCTCATCGAGCATACGCATGACGCCATCGCACTTTTTGGCGCTGACGGCGCAGTCCTTTATGCCAGTCCTTCCACGACGCGGGTTATGGGTTATGACCCTGAGGAACTGCTTCAGCGGAACATGATGGAATTTGTTCGACCTGACTGGCAGGGCAAGATCCGCGAGACAGTGGCCGAAGCTTTGCGTCAACCGGGCGTGGGAATTCCCACTGAAGGTTATGTCCGCAATAAGGCGGGAGAGTATCGCTTTCTCGAAGGGACCTTCACCAATCTGCTCGACGAGCCCAGCGTCGGCGCCATCGTCAACAACTATCGTGACATCACCGAGCGGAAGCAGGCGGAGGAGGCGCTGCGGGAAAGCGAGGCGCGTTACGCGCGGGCGGTGAATGGCTCGAACGACGGCATTTGGGAGTGGAACCCGGTCACTGGCGAAGATTACCTGTCGCCGCGCTGGAAGCAATGGCTTGGTTATGAGGACCATGAGCTTCCCAACGTTCAGGAAACTTTTTTCAACCAAATCCATCCTGATGACCAGGCGCGAGTCTCAGAGGCCATTCGCGCGCATTTCGAGGAGCGCAAACCTTACCAGATTGAACTGCGCATGCGGTGCAAGAGTGGCGAGTATCGGTGGTTTTACGCACGCGGCCAGGCCATCTGGGATGAACAGGGAAAGCCGCTGCGCATGACTGGATCCATTGCGGATATCAGCCCGCGCAAGGACGCAGAAGCAGCGCTGCGAGAGAACCAGGAAAAGCTGGCACTGGCGATGCGCACCGCCAGGATGGGGAGTTGGTACTACGATCTGGAGAGTGGCCGGTTTGAGGCAGACGCCGCCGGTATGGAGCTGCACGGATTTGCAGCGGGAGAGCCCATCACGTCTCTACAACAGGGCAGCGCGCATATTCACCAGGACGACACCGCGGAGATTCAACGGCGGTTCGCACACGCCGTCGAGACGAAGGGCATTTATGAGAACGAATATAGGGTCGTCCTGCCTGAAGGCGGCATCCGCTGGATCTATTCGCTGGGTCGGGTTCCAGAAGGCAGTCCATATCTCATCGGCATGGTTCAGGACATCACCGAGCGCAAACGGGCGGAAGAGCGATTGTTCCTTTCGGAACAGAAATTTGCAGATGCTTTTCAGACGAGTCCGGCGGGAATAACCGTCACGCGCATCGCGGGGCCGAAGAAGCGCTACGCGTCAGTGAGAAGCGCTATCGGGCGATCGTTGACTCGAATGTCATAGGGGTTTACGTCGCCAGTCCCACAGGAATGATCAAGGACGCCAATGACCGGCTTCTGGAGATGGTTGGCTACACGCGGGCTGAATTCGAAGCGGGTGCGGTTGGTTGGCAAACCCTAACGGCGTCCGGCTGGGAAAACGCGGATGAATACATCGGACAACAAGTGGCTACTCGAGGTTTCTGTCCCGCGGTTGAGAAAGAGTTCCTTCACAAGGACGGCAGACGAGTGGCGGTCAACGTGACTGTGGCCATCATGGAAGGCGATGGCGGCGACGCCGTAACGCTGGTTGAAGACATCACGGAACGCAAACAGCATGAGAAAGAAGTACTGCGTCTGGCAACGGCCGTCGAACAAACGGCTGACAGCATTGTCATCACCGATACCAATGGAAATATTCAATACGTCAATCCCGCGTTCGAGCGCATTACCGGTTATGCAAAGGAAGAAGCGCTCGGAAAAACCCCGAGCATTCTTAAGAGCGGCAAAACTGATCTCGGCACTTACGAGGAACTGTGGCAGACAATCACCAAAGGAAAAGTTTGGTCCGGGCAGCTACTCAACAAAAAGAAAGATGGAACTCTTTTTGAAGAGCGCGTGACCATCTCGCCGGTGCGCGACGCGTCGGGCGACATCGTCAACTATATCGCGGTGAAGCAGGACATCACACAGCAGCTTCAGCTCGAACAACAGTTGCGCCAGTCGCAACGGCTCGAGGCGATCGGCCAACTCGCCGGTGGCGTGGCGCACGATTTCAACAACCTGCTGACGGCGATCTTGGGTTACAGCGATTTGACGCTGGCGAAACTCGAGGCGGGCAATCCATTAATCAACAACCTTCGCGAAATAAAGAAAGCCGGCGAGCGCGCGGCGGGATTAACGCGCCAATTGCTGGCATTCAGTCGCAAGCAGATGCTGGCGCCGCGGGTACTCGATCTGAACTCAATCGTCAGCGATCTAAACAAGATGCTGCGCCGTCTGATCGGAGAAGACATAGAACTGGTCACGAAGTTTGGTGTCAACCTGGGATCAATTAAGGCGGACCCGACGCAGGTCGAGCAAGTAATTATGAACCTCGTGGTGAACTCGCGTGACGCCATGCCTAATGGCGGGACGCTGACCATCGAAACGCGCAATGTCACTTTTGACGAGGAGTACGTTCTCACTCATCAACCGGTGCAGACTGGCGATTATGTTGCGCTGGTCGTTAGTGACACAGGCTCCGGCATGGATGCCGAAACTCAGGCAAGAATCTTCGAGCCATTCTTCACCACA
>JAJPKD010000140.1 GCA_021323895.1 Acidobacteriota bacterium
AGCAGATCGAGGTTCTCGCTGTCCGCAACCTGCGCCATCTTCGTGGCCAAAGCCAAGTCGTAAGGCTGATGCTCAAAGAGCGGATAAGACAACATCTCGACTTCGTGAAAACGCACCCGCTCGTTGAGTTCAGTCAGGCGAGTTGGTAAAGCTGAAGCTATGAAGTGGACTGTGTGGCCGCGGGCCGCGAGTTCTTTGCCCAACTCAGAACCAACAATTCCGCTGCCGCCGTAAGATGGATAAACTGTGATGCCGATGTTCATTGATGTAGAGGTTAGATGGTAGAGATCAGAGGTTAGAAGTTCAAACGATGAGAGAGGATCGAGTGCGAGGAGAGGAGGAAAGATGAACCTACTCACGAGATTCGAGCGATTGAATTTGCTCGAGGCTCTGATTTTTCAAACGCAAGCCAGATACTAACCTCTAGCCTCTGATCTCTAACCTCTTCGCACAAAAGAAAGGCGGGCGACCCTCGCAATCGCCCGCCTCATCTCAACTGGTCTCACCTTCTTTCGGAAAGAGGGCCAAGTGAGGTTCGGCAGTATATGCCCGCTCGTATTCACTTGCAAGTATTTTTGCAAGCCACCAAATTCGCCGGAATTGAGCCAGTGCGAGTATAATGGCAACATTACCAGTTGAAGCTGTGTCAGTGATTTGAGAGCGACGATTTATGCCAAAAATTAGCGATATTCAAGAAACTCCAAACCCCAACGCCGTCAAATTCATTCTGCGCGAGCCGGTCACGAGCGGAGTCGCGCGACAATTCGGTTCAAGCGACCAGGCTCAAAGCGACTCGCTCGCGAAGTCTCTTTTCGATGTCGGCAGTGTGAGGTCCGTCTTTTACATGGACAACATGATCACGGTCGAGAAGGATGAAGCGGCCGATTGGGATGAACTGTTGCCAACCCTCGCGGTTCCGATTCGAGCGGCGGACGCCGCAACTGCTCCGGGAAACGGAGCGGCGGCAGTCGGTGGCGCAATCGCCGCGGTTACAAGCGACGATCCACGATTGCTGCGCATCAACGAGATTCTCGACGAGAAGGTGCGACCGTATCTGATGGGTGATGGTGGTTATCTTGAAGTGCTGGATCTTACGGATCACACTCTGAAGATTCGTTACCAGGGAGCGTGCGGGAGTTGCCCTTCATCCTTAACCGGCACGTTGATGGCGATCGAAGGAATGCTGAAAGAACAGATTGATCCCGACTTGGAAGTAATTGTGGTTTGATCAGAAACTTTCCGGAACCGCTACCACTCCTCACGCGTTTGTCCTAACACGCCTAGTCGTATCTGTTCTCTGGAGGTCGCCAAATGAATCGCTCTTCCCTGCTTGGCCTGCTGTGCGTGCTGGCTTTTTCAGTTTCAGTCGCGGCACAGCCCAATGATGCCAATAAGCCTGCTCCGAAAACTCTCGCAACAAATTCCAAGGACAAAAAAGATCCTGAAGCCGAGCGCCTTCTGAAAGAACGTCGCGACAACGCGCAGAATCTGCTCATCAATCTCGCTTCGGATGCCGGCCGATTTAATGACCAGACCTTGCGCGCCCGGACGCAGGCGCGCATCGCGGACGTGCTTTGGTCAGCCGATCCCGATCGCGCGCGAACGTTGTTTCGCAAAGCGTGGGAGTCGGCTGAGATTGTGGATCAGGAAGGCCACCGCAAGATGCAGGAAGACATCAGGCAGCAGCAGGCACGCGGCGGCAGCGTTGCCGTAGCTGGTCCGCCGAACATTCGTGGCGAGGTACTGCGGCTGGCGGCGCGCCGCGATCGTGCGCTTGGTGAGGAGTTGCTCGCCAAGCTAAAGACCGAGAAAGAACAGGCCTCTGAAGCTGCCGCCGACAAAGCAAGATCGAACCCGCTCGAGAATGCGACGCCCGAAGCAATTCGCCAACGATTGAGTCTCGCAAGACAACTGCTCGATACAGATGTTGAGCGCTCGCTTCAATTTGCGGATCCTGCGTTGATGACGCTGAGTCGCGAAGGTGTGGACTACTTGTCGTTTTTGCGTGAGAAGGACGCTGCCTCAGCCGATCGTCGTTACGCAGCGTTTCTGGCGCGCGCCGCCGGTGATTTGCAGTCTGACGCGAACACAGTCTCGACGTTGGCGTCATATCTGTTCACGCCGCACATTTTTGTGACGTTCAACGACAGCGGGGCCTCGACCATGCAGACCTCGCGCGGCGGCAATCCGCCGGACGTCTCACCCGATCTGCGCAGTATGTTCTTTCGGACCGCCGGTGACGTTCTTCTTCGGCCGCTGGCGCCGGCGGGACAGGATCAAACTTCAGCGGGCGTGCAGGGCAAGTACCTCATGATGAAGCGGCTGGCGCCGCTGTTCGATCGGTTCGCGCCGAAACAACTGGCTGATGCCATCCACGCGCAGATCGATGCGTTGGCGCAAGCCGTACCGGAAGATGCGCGGCAACGCGATGACGATACCGTGCGCGAAGGAATTCGCGACCCGCAACCCGCCGGAGATCGCGAGAAAATTCTTCGCGATAGAATTGATCGCGCAAAAACCTCCGACGAGCGCGATGGGCTCTATCTACAATTGGCCAGGCTGTATGTCGAGTCGGGGAAAATTGAAGCCCGTGATTTCGTAGATAAGATCGAAGACACGGATTTGCGCAAGAATGCGCGTGCCTTCATCGATGCCTCACTAATTATCCGAGCCATCGATAAGAAGGATTCAGAAATGATTCTTCAGTTAGTAAAAACGGGCGAACTTACACACCTGCAAAAGTCCTGGGCACTAACGCAGGCTACCAAGCTTCTGGCTAAGACCGATCGTGATAAGTCGCTGGCGACCCTTGACGAAGCGAACGCTGAAGCCCGCCGAATCGAAGAAGTCGATCCGGATCGTCCGCGTGCGCTTATGGCGATTGCGACAGTTTTGCTTTCACTCGATCGAACGAAAGCCTGGGACGCTGTTTACGAAGCGATCAAAGCGGCCAACAGTGCCGGAGACTTCAGCGGCGAAGACGGTGTGTTGCGAATCAGTCTCCAGACAAAAAACATGTCCTCGATCAGAAGCTCATCCGCTCAGGACTTCGACGTGTCGGGAATCTTCAACGAACTCGCTAAGGAAGACTATAACCGCACAGTTGAACTCGCACGCGGTTTTGAAAAGGAAGCCCCGCGAGCCAGCGCCACGATCGCGATTGCGAAGTCTGTTTTGGAAGAGAAGAAGAACTGAGGCTTGAGGCTTGAGGCTTGAGGTCAGATGCAAGAGGTTCGAAAGGATAACCGGGGCTTCATTCCTAGCCTCTAGCCTCCAGTCTCTAACCTCTACGAATAGATATTCATCGGCCGCGTTAACAACTCAACCGGATCGTTAACGTTCAGCGCCTCGCGCACGAAAAAAGGTTCGCCGTCTTCCACGCCGATTAGCGACCCGTAGTAACGCGCGCGATCCGCAATCTGCCGGAGAAAGCCCTTCTGCGCGATTCGTGTTTCGGGTTCTTTCGAGTCTGCAAGGTAAAACTGCGAGGCGTATGCGCGAATCGCTTCCATCTTTTTCTCAGCAAAATCTGAGACATCCACGATGAAAGAAGGAATCACGAGCCTCGAATAAACGGCGTGCGCCACAGCCGGCATTTTGATCGGTTCCAGTGCAGCGTCCTTGTCGTAGCGCTTCATCGTCGCCAGTCGCGCTGCTTCGCGGACAATGTGTGCGGTAGCCGCATGGTCCGGATGAGGGTCATCCCAGTGCGCAGTGAAGACCACTTTGGGGCGGTGCTTTCTCAAAACACGAACGACAGCGAGGCGGCTGTCTTCATTCAAAGCGAGGTGGCCGTCTGGCAAAGCGAGATTCACTCGCGCATCGAGGTTCATCACGCGCGCTGCGTCAAGCGCTTCTTTTGCGCGTATCTCCGGAGTGCCGCGCGTCCCCATCTCGCCGCGTGTCATGTCCGCGATGCCGGTGCGGTAGCCAAGCGATTTCAATTTCAGCAACGTGCCCGCCATCGTCAACTCGGCATCGTCAGGATGCGAGAAGATGGCGAGTACGTCGAGCTGCGGAATATCAGTCATAAGTTACGAATGAGAAGCATTGAAAAATGAAAATTGAAAATTAGAAATCGCAAAATCCCCTGAACTCCTGGAAATTGAAGGACTCTTGGCGCTCTCCAATTTGCAATTTTCATTTCTCAATTTCTAATTTTCAATGTTCTTCTCTTCCCTGATCACTGCTTACTGCCTACTGCCTTCTGCTTTATTTCTATCGCTCCATCACCTACTGTGAAGTTCAGCGTTGCGCCGCCGTTGCTCGCGCGCGCGCGAATCGATTTTGAACTTACGCTGCTGCCTTCGCGCGGTTTCAACTCTGGATAATCAACTTTGATTTCGCCAAGGCGCAGCACGTCCGCGTTGATGTCGGCGCTGAATCCGGGCACTAGTTCGACAATCAGCTTGCCGCTGGCCACTCTGAACTCAGAGCCCAAGCCGTGCCAGCTTCGCGCCGGAATGGTCAACGTTAGTTCTCCGGCTTGAACAGTCACCGAAACGAGCCCACCCGTCAATGACAGATTTGCCTTGCTACTTAACGCATTCAGCCGCAGCGCGCCCTCGCCGCCTGAAATCGCAACCGGCCCGTTTCCCGCATCGACGCTCAAGTCAGTCAGCGCGGGCATCTTGATTAGGTAATCAATCTTCCACGGCAAGCCGATCAAGTTCTTAGGAAAGTTTTTCGTGACCCGCTTCATGAAAGCGCGATCGTGCGTGCCGGTCGTGAGAATGCGAATGTGGTTCACGTCCACATCGACGGCGAGATTATTCAGCGGCGCAATTCGATCCAGATCCGCTTGCGAAGGCGCTTGTATTTCAATCGTGGCCGTCAACTCGAGCTCATTTCGCTGCCAACCTTCGATCGTAATCGATCCTGCCGGCGCGCCTGAAAGCGTAACGGTGCCACCAAACGGCAGACGATACGTTTCATGGCGAGTGGTCGTCCGCGTCACTAACGGACCAGTGGGCTGCTTCTCTTTCTGCGCTGAAGCTGTTTGAAGAAGCGAGAGCGAAATGAATACGAGGATGACGAACTTCACCATCAATGGGGCGGTTCGATTCACGTTGGAGTGATTGTGCGGGAGAAAGAAAGAGTTTGTCTAGCGACGTAAGAGATTAATCGTGCCCTGGTAAGTTGTAACCGTAACCGAGGCTCGACCATCACCGACGTCGCCGATGATTCGCCGGCCATCGCTCATCAACTTCATGCCGTTCGGATTCCAAAACGGCCCCATCTTGATATCTTTGGTCGGCGCGGTTGCAACGACGCGAAATCCGCAATTCGCGGGCAGGCGCAGCGTGATGTTTCCCTTGCCGGATTTGAATTCATAGGTCCCGCCGGAAGCGACTTCGCCGTCGAAATAAATGTCGCCGGTTGTGTTGGTCGCAAAGACTCGCCCCGCCGTGATTCCTGAGAGCTGGATGTCGCCTGAGGTCCAAATGTGCGCGCGCACCAGCTCGCCCTGAATATTGCTGACGGTAATCTGGCCGCTTCGAGTTTCGAGATCGACTGACGATCGCGCCGGCAACTCGATCTTAAAATTCAGATCTCCAACGTCGGGCTTTCCGCGATTGTCACCCGCGATGTCGATCACCAAACCGGCCTCAGTCAGCCGCGGATTGAAATTCACTTTGCGATTGTCCATGATCGCGGTCACGCGAATTTCATCGCGCGCCCACGTTTCCACGGTAATGGTCCCGGCGATGTTCTTTAGTTCGAAGCGAACATTCTTTCCGGCGGGATAACGACGGGAAACCTTCTGCTGGGCCACCGCGAAATTCGCGGCGACGGTGGTGAGGGCGATAAAGAGAAAAACTGAAAAACTCTTAACCCAAATTCGCGTTGCGGAAGAGAACAATTTCATCGGAGGTATCGGGCCTTCAACTTATAAGTCAGCGAACTCTTTCAATAACGCAACTTTGTCGTTCAAGGCGTCATTCAAAATATCTTCCGAAACTGAATCATGCGGATTCTGACTCAGTTGTTTCATGGAATCATTCAGCGCGGCATCGATCACAGTCAGGTTGCGATCGAAAGTATCGCGCATCTCCGGACTCCAACGCGCTTTATTCAATTCGACGCGCTATTTCCAATAAGCGATCGCCTGTTGCTGTTGGCGATAACGATCTTCCAGCGCAACGTTGACGGTCCCCAGATTCAGTCCAGCCGTTTGCACTCCGGATCCGCCTGACAATTGCTTCACGCCGATGACGCTGGCAATCGAAACCACCAAAACGATGGCGGCGACTGACGCGGCCAGTTGCCCAAACGACAATTGCCAACTTCGATTCATGAGACGAAACCACCGGTTCGCCCCGCTCGGCACATTCGCCGGCGAAGCGCCGATGGCTTCCGCCTCGATGGTATTGCTAATTCGCAACCACAGCGCGCGCTCGTTCGGCACCGCGTCGTATTCGCCCCGATGCTCTTGGCAATAGGCCACGATCGCGCCAAAATCGTCGCGCACCTCGGCGCACGCCACACATTCACTCAAATGTGATTCAATCCGATTTCGATCTTCCGTCGGGAGAAATCCGTCAACCAGATCGCTCAACAACTCTTGGTACTGCTCGCAGTTCATTGTCCTAACCTCTGCGGTCGCGCAACTTCTTTTACTTTCGACGCGCGACTCTCGCGGTCTCAAAGCAATAAAGGGGAGACTGCGTCGTCTTGTTCGCTAATAGCGGCAATAAGCACGCTAGATGTCAAACTGGCCCGTGACTGGGAGCACGGAACCCGGCCATTTTGTTGGCCGGTTCTTGGTTGCTACCGAGCCTTGATTTGTTGCCTGAGCAGGCCGCGTAATTTCATTCTGGCCTTGTGTAATTGCGATTTTGACGTGCCGACCGAGCATCCGAGCATCCGCGCGATTTCCTCGTGCTCGTGCCCTTCGATGTCATGCAGAGTGAAAACCGTCCGATAGCCCGGCGGCAACTGGGCAATCGCCTTGTCCAATGCGATGCGATCGACGACCGGCATCGCGTTCGGATTTTCGGTGCCTTTGACGATCTGTACCGGAACTTCGCCCTCTTCGGTCGTCTGCTCGAGCCGCACGCCGCGCTTGCGAAAGTGCATCAGGACCTGGTTCACCGTCAAACGATGCAGCCAGGTCGTGAACGCCGACTCGCCGCGAAAACTGCCAATCTTGCGAAAGAGCTGAATGAAAACTTCCTGCGCGAGATCCTCGGCTTCCGTCACGTTTCCGGTCATGCGCAGGCACAGCGAATATACGCGCCGGTTGTGACGCTGGTAAAGCTCCTCGAAGGACTTCATGTCGCCTTCGGCAGCCTTTTGCGCTAATTCAAAATCGGAACTTCGCGGTGTCTCGGTTTCGCTCGCAGCCACTTGGTTTACCAATCAGCAGGCAAATCTCCAGCCGTTAACGCTAATTTGCGCATTGGTGCCGCGGCGCAATTTAGCAAATTGCGCTACACCTGCTTGCCTGATGAACTAACCTAGCCCTTTTTAGTATGAGGGAAGAGCGAAAGAAGGAGCAAGTTGAGGTGTGACAGAAACGCGAAGCATAGCGACCGGATCAGCCCGCGAAGTGAATTGCCACGGCGCCGCTCACAACCTCGGTAACGCAAAACTGAATTTCGAGCCTTTGCCGACTTCGGATTCGACCGAAACCGAACCACCGTGCTGCTCAACGACTTCCTTCACGAAAGCCAAACCCAAGCCGGTTGATTCTTCGTCTTTCTCCTGCCCGTCGCGCGCGACGCGATAGAACTTTTCCCAGATACGATCGATCGATTCGGCCGGCACGCCGTAGCCGCGATCCTCGACAATTACCCGCACAGCTTCCGCTTCCAGCATCGTTGAAACCGTTACGGTCGTGCGTTCCGGGCTGTACCGAATCGCGTTGTCCAGCAGCTTCATCAGTGCCTGCGTAATCAAGCTCTTGTCGGCGGCGACTGGTGGAATCGTTCCGTTCGCTTGATCGACCAGGCGAATACGTTTCTTCTTCGCCACGGGCTGCATCGTGCTGATGGTTTCGCGCGCCAATTCATCCAGCCGCACCGGAATGTGAACGACTTCTTTCTTGTCGCCGCGTTCGAGCTGGGTCACGGACAGGAATGTGTCGATCATCCGCGACATGCGCTGCGATTCGTTCGAGATGATTTGCAGGAACTCGCGCGACTCTTCGGGGATGCCTTCATCGATAGCCAGCAGTTCAGCGAAGCCGTTGATACTGGTTAGCGGCGTGCGCAATTCGTGCGACATCAGGGAAACCATGTCGCTCTTCATCTGCTCGAAGTCTTTGATTTTCGTGATGTCGCGCACCCGGATCGCGAAACAGAGCGGACCGTTTGCGTGCGAGCCGTTGCCGTTCCCGTTCCCGTTCCCGTTGCCGTTTCTGTTGGCCGGTTCGTTGGTCAGAGAAATTCTCAACTCAAGCGTCTGGTTCCGATCCGCGAATGCAAGTTCGCGTTCGTAAGGTTGACCCGATTGCAGCACGCGGCGGACAGCAATCGCGGGTTCGTCAAAGACACCGGTCTTGAAGCGTTCAAGCAGCGCGAAAAGATCCACATTCGGCGTTTCGGAAGGATCAAGATTCGCTGCCGCGAGCATCGCCTTGTTCATATAGGCGCCCGTCCCATCGAGATAAGCCAGTGCGTAAGCATCGGGCGCTTCGGCCAGGACCTGCGCGCCAAAGCGCTGTTCGGTAATCACGCCGCTCAAATAATCAAACGCGTGCAAGCGATAGCCTGAAGTGCGCGCGGAAGCGAACGCGGGCAGATTTCCGTCCAGCTTTTTCTTGCGCGCCTCTTCACGTTGCAAGTTGCGCGCAATTTGCCCACCCACCGCAGCTAGCAGACGGCGATCACTTTCTTCGAATGGTTCGCGCAATCGCAGTAACATCACGCCGACCGTATGACTCTCATGACGCACCGGCATCGCGACACTCTCGAATGAATCGATCGTGCCGGCAGCGGAAACGGCGATCTCATTGCTGTGTATCGCTTGATCGCAAAGACTAACCAACCGGCGCCAAACTCTATTTCGTCCGGATTGCAGCGACGCGCTGGGGCTATTGCGGACGCGTGCGATGGGAACAAGTTTGCCGAACTCATTCGGTTGAAACAGGACGGCTTCTTCAAGGGGCAGAATCGTCTGGAGAAGTTTGAGGCCGCTACCCATTCGGCTTTGCGACAGACCGGGCTCAACGATGTCGGTACGCGCGGAAGTTTCGTTGACGCGGTTCGTCAACAAGCTGTCGATCAACCACAACCGATAAAGCTGTACGAGAAGCACCGCGCTAATGCTGCCGATGGCCATGGGCGCGAAGACGATGTCAACTTTCCAGTAGCGCGAAGCGAGCAAACTCGCCGCCGCGCTCGAGAGAAAGCCCATACCGAGAATCCAAAACGAGCGGCGCGCGCCGGCGCGGCTCACAAGAAATCCACTGCTGACGCTCACGCCGACGATCAGAAGCAGGCCCACCCAGGTCTGCGGCGTTTGCAAAGGGGCCTCGCCGTGCGAAACGTTGACGACGAAAGCTGCCTGCAGCGAATCGATCAACCCGCCCCACCAAATCGCACACGTCGCCACACCCGCGGCTAATGCGAGCAACAACGAGACGAGCAGAGATTTCCAGGAGAAAGTCTTCACGGTAAGCGATTGTGTGAGGCGGTGTGTGAGCGGCGAGGTGACCGCTGACTTCGATTATACACGTCGGCAAGTCGGTTTTGGAACAACTAAAATCGACGATTTTCCGCGGCTTTTCGTGGACTTTGGCAGATTTCAGAGGGAGGCAAGGGCACTCTCGATATCGGCTTCTTCGCTTGATGCGACCGTGCGCAGGTCGATTACGACGCGATTTTCGACAATCCTCGTGATGATTGGAGGTTGGCGTTTTCGGAGGAGCGCCTCGAGCTGATTCGCCGTTCGCGCTGAATCTTTGATTGCGATGAGCACAGTCGGCAAAGGCGAAGTCGGAGCTGAACCGCCGCCGACCGCAGAGCTTGCCTCGGTTAGTTCCAGTGTAAGGTTGTCGCGTTTTCCAATCCTCGCAATGAGTTTCTTCGCGCGGTTGCCAATCTCTGCGGACGACATCTCGATCATCTCAAGAGTAGGAACTGATTCGCCGCGCGCGTAACTCTCAAGCGTGGCTTCGAGCGCTGCCAGCCGCAACTTATCTGCTCGCAAAGCGCGATAAAGTGGATTGCCTCGCATACGTTCGATGAGGTCGCTGCGTCCGACGATAAGTCCGGCTTGCGGCCCACCCAAAAGTTTGTCGCCGCTGAATGAAACGATGTCTGCACCCGCAGAAATTGAATCGCGGACGACAGGTTCGCCTTCGATGCCAAACCGCGTGAAGTCGATCAGCGCGCCCGATCCGCCATCTTCGTAGAGAAGCAAATCATTGCTGTGTGCCAAGTCCGCAAGCTCTGTGAGCGTTGGCATTTTGGTGAAACCGACGATGCGATAGTTCGAGGTGTGCACGCGCATAACGACGCGGGTGTGCTCGGAAATAGCTTTGCGGAAATCTGACAATCGCGTGCGATTGGTGGTGCCAACTTCGATCATGCGAGTGCCGGACTGGGCCATCACTTCGGGAACACGAAAGTCGCCGCCAATTTCGACCAACTCTCCGCGGGAAATGATCGTCTCGGCGTTTCGCGCAAACGTGCTCAGAACCAGCAACGCGGCCGCGGCGCAGTTGTTCACGATCAGCGATCCTTCTGCACCAGTGAGATCAACGAGCAAGTCTTCAGCGCGCCCGCCGCGCCTGCCGCGATTGCCGGTTACGAGGTCATACTCCAAGGCACTGTAGCCGGCCGCCGCTTGCAGCGCGTCGCGCGCGGCCACGGAGAGAGGCGCCCGCCCAAGGTTGGTGTGAAGCACGACCCCGGTTGCATTGATCACGCGCTGAACGCCGGCCGCTTTCTGCCTAGCATGAAGATCGACGAGGCGGCGCTCAGCTTCGCTCATGAGTTCATCGCGTAATCGGCTGTCACTCCTGTCAATAGACGCGGGGGCAAGTCCTTTGGACCTCACCTCTTCGCGAATTTCTGCGGTGACCTGTCTTGCCAGGGCGGTGAGTTTCTCCGCGCCAACCTCGGCCTTCAGCCGACGCGACGCTTCGCTTTTCAAAAGCGTATCAATCGACGGCAACGCCCGAAGCATTGAATTATCGGTGTCGGATTTTTTCATTAGAACACGGCGTAAACTGCTGAGAGGATAAGCGTTTCGTTCGTGCGAGGCAATCGTGAAAAAGGTTATTGACACTGGTCGAAGCCAACCCCTACACTCAAGTTAACGCGGTGACCCCGCTTGCACCGCTGCAGGAGAGTTCGATTTGCCCAGAAGTCAAAACAAATTAGCGCGATTGGCGAAGGAACGCCGCGACCGGGCGAAGGCCAACGGTTTTGAAGCCGAGCCGACCGTCGAAGAACAACTGGCGCGCATCGAGGATGATATTCGCCGGTTGAAGGTCGAATTCGACATCTACTTCAACGGCGGCATGAAGCGTCCACCGTATGACACAAAGCTCCGCGTCGAGTCGCACTTGAAACGTCTCGGCGACGATCGCACTTTGAATTTCGCGCAGCGCTACCACTTCAACACGCTGGCGACGCGATACGCATCGTTCAATCAACTATGGCGGCGCATTTTGCAGGATAGGGAAGAGGGCCGCGGTGCAGCGGGCAACATTCGGCAATTGTCGCGAGAACCGGCCGAGCCATTTCAGAAAGCAGAATTCGCCTGCACCGACGTGAAGCACGACGTCCGCACGGTTAAGGGCGTTTATGATGCGCTGGTGAAAGCAAAACGAAACTGCGGCGAATCGATTCACGACTTGTCCTTCGCCAAGTTTCATCGGCTCGTGATGGAACGAACCGAAGCGATGAAAGAAAAGGTTGGCTGTGATCGAGTTCTATTCTCAGTCGATGTTGAAGGCGGCCACGTGAGTTTCAAAGCGAAGGCTGACAAATAGCTTAGACTTAAGTCTGCGACTGAATCCGTCGCGGACTAAAGCCTATGCTACAGAAAAAGGCGATCTCGAATTAACGAGATCGCCTTTTTTATTTCGCGTCTTCCGGGCTCACGACCGGAAGCGGTCAGTGGCTCTGCTTAAACAGCAAGCCGGGGAGACCTTACGCCTTGGTCACTTTTTCGGCCTGTGGACCTTTCGGGCCTTGCGTCACTTCAAACTCGACTTCCTGGCCCTCTTCGAGGGTCTTGAAGCCATCTCCTTGAATGGCGCTGTAGTGAACGAAGATGTCCGAGGAGCCAGGCTGTTCAATGAAGCCATAGCCCTTCGAGTTGTTAAACCACTTGACCTTACCGGTTATTCTAGACATACAAACGAATCCTCCTAACGATTCGAAGAAAAAAGGAAGCATGTAGAATAGGCTTTAGCCTGAGCGACGCGTGAAGTCTTCAGCGTAAGGAATCACAGACTGAAGTCTATGCTACTGTTCCACAGGTTAATGCTGTGAGCCGGACGCGCTTTCTGTTGGGGCGCAATACCGAAAACACACAACGGACAAAGTGCAGCCAAACCCGCGAGGCTGCGGATCTGTCAGACACGTACTTCAAAAAACCAAACTCACTAAGTTTTGTTGCGCTTGCAAATCGAAATGCGAAGGCAGGTGTAAATCCAAACCCTGGCACTGATCGAAACGTCGGCGAATGCTAAACGATGCTGTTTTGGCGTGTCAAGAAGAAAGTTTAGCGGCCGACGCCTCGCAATTATCGCTAAGTTATAGAAATCAATTGATTTTCTTGATGCTCTTGACGAGCTGCTGGTACTCGAGCGCGTGCTTTTCCATCAACTGGGGCGCGCCAAAGGTCAGAATTAATAGCGGCTTCTTGGCGGCCAGCCCGTCAACGCTCCATGCGATGGTGGCGCCGTTTACTTCTCCCGTGCCGTACTCACCAAAGTGCGTCATCCCGTTGTGCGTGTCCTGCGTTGGCTTGCCGTCCATCTTGACGTTCTTAATCGTCTTATCCAATTCCTTATCGAGTTCCTTCACTGCCGTGTCGAAGCTGTCTGCATCCGGCACCCAAAAGACAACCTGCAAGGCATCATCGGCAGACGAAGCTGTAATGATCTCGCCATCCGGCTCCGCTTTCCAACCCTTCGGAAGTTGAAACTGCACCCCAGCTTCCTTGTGGGTGAAAACGTCCTGTTGCACGACTGCGGCCAGCGCGCGTTGAGCAGACCCGGCAACGCCGGCTGACGCCGACAACAGCGCGCAACACAAAAAGATTCCAAGTTTTTTCATCATTCTTCCTTTCGTATTTGTTTAAGTCGCATTAAGCCGCGCGCCGCAAACTTGCCGGTGCATTACGAATATCGAGTTCTTTCAGTAGGTAACCAGCGCCGCCAAATTTATCTGCGATGAACAGAACATAGCGGATATCGACTGAAATGGTTCGGCCCTTAGCGTCGTTATAAAAGAAATCGTTGCCGAGCCCTTCGTAGTTTCCGTCGAAGACGATACCTACCTGCTCGCCTCGGCCATTCATGATTGGCGAACCCGAGTTGCCACCGATGATGTCGGTAGTCGAAAGAAAATCCACCGGCACATTCTGTCCATCCGGTGTCGCGTATGGGCCAAAGTCTCGAGCCCGATAAAGCTGCTTCAGTTTTTCCGGCGCATCGAAAGGCTCGCGACCAGTGTCCTTCTCGATAACTCCCGATAGAGTGGTGAAAGGTTGATAAATTGCTGCGTCCTTGGGGATGTAGCCCTTTACTTCACCGTAACTGAATCTCAGGGTGCGATTCGCGTCCGGATACCGCATGCCGCCGCGCATCTCGCTAACGCCGCGCACCAGCAGCGGCCGCCATTTGGCCACCGTCGAGTTGAAGGCGCGCGTGCGATCCTGCACCTGATCATTAAGAGCGCTGATCTCCCCGGCAAAATCGAGCAAATGCTCGTGCATTTCCCGAAGTTGCGCCGGCGTCATGTCGAACAGCGCCGCCAATGACTCGGGAGTTGAAAGTTTTTTGCTTTCGAGCACCGTGCTCGCGAATTCTTCTTCGGCCCGAACGCGCGCCTCACCCTGAAGACTGCCAAAGCGTTTCTCAATCGGCTCGATCTTTTGACTCGGGGGCAACTCAGCGGCTTTTCTCAAGAGAAACGCGAGAATCCTGCGCTCGAATCCCGGCATGCGATCAGCAAAAACCTCTGGCACCGCGCCTTTCGCCCGAACAGCCAGCATGGCCAGATTCGGATTACGTTGGGCCTGCGGCTTTTCTTTGTCGGCCGCGGCCGCAGCGATAATGCCGGCAATCTGAAAAATGTCGCTAACGGCGTTGAGTTGCTGAATCAAAGAATCGCGTGGTTGCGTCCTGTTCAGCTCGTCGTAAATGTTTTTGAGCGACGGCAAGACTTCTCCGTATTTTTTCTGACGATCGGGGTTTTGGTTTACCCACTGAGTGAAAGCAGCTTCCTCTTTGCGTTTCGTTTCGACGATGCCTTCGCGACGCATCGCTATGACCGAGCCTTCGAAGTCCTTCAACGTGTTCGAAATGTCGAAGATGCGACTCTGCAGCTTAATCTGAAGTTCGCGATTAGCTTTGCCCGCTTCTTGCAAACCATCGATCTGCTCGTGGAACAAATCGATTAGGAACGGCATGAAAACGTCCTGGTTGTATGCGACCGAATAACTCTCGCGATAACGACGCGTCGAGCCCGGATAGCCCATCACCATCACGAAATCGTTTTCTTTGACACCGGCCATCGAGATCGAAAGAAACTTCTTCGGCTTGTAGGGCACATTGTTCACGGAATACGGCGCCGGCTTTCCATCCGGTCCGGCGTAAACGCGCATGAAAGTGAAGTCCCCGTCGTGACGCGGCCATTCGAAGTTGTCTGGATCGCCACCGTAAAAGCCAATGTTTTTCGGTGGCGCGTAAACGATGCGCACATCCACGAAAGTCAAATAAGTGAACAGGTAATAAGACAGTCCCTCGTTAAGCGCCTGGACTTGTGCAGTGATTCCTTCGGCCGGCTTGGCGTTCGCAGTTTGAATCGATCGAGCGTTGTTCGCGATGGTCATACTCCGTTCCTGCGGAGACATCGAATCCGTAACGCCCTTCAGCACATCGGCCGTAACATCTTTCAAGTCTTGCGTAATCTGGCACGTATAGCCCTGCGCAGGTAATTCCTCGGCGCGCGTCTTCGCCAGATAACCGTTCGAGGCGTAGTCCTTGGCGGCGCTGGAGGCCGAGACCAACGCGTCAAACGCGACATGATGATTCGTCAGCAGCAGTCCTTCATTCGAAAGAAACTCGCCCGTTCCGCCATCGACGATCACGACTGCGTCCTTAATGCTTGGCCCATTCGGGTTGTAGATGTCGGTGATCGGAATCTTCAAACCACGCTGCTGAAGTTTCTTAATCGGCAATTCATTAAGCGTGTCCGGCAGGAACATGCCCTCGTCACCAAGGACAGAAGTTGGCAGCAAGCTGATCGTGATCAGCAGAGAAAGAAAAAGCGCGGTCACGCGCGAGTACTTCGAAGTCATCAAGATTTTCCTTTTGTAATCAAGCGAAGTTGAGGGATGTTAGCAGACGCGCGGGAAATGTGAAAAGAAGGAAAGGTGAACTTCTAATTACTTCGAGTACCGAGTTCAGCGCTGAGGCTGGCGTTGAACCCGGTACTCTCAAGAGCTAATTACTAGTCGTAGCGCCCGGCAGGTAAGGTTTCGGGTCCACCGGTTGATTATTGACGCGCACTTCGTAATGCAAGTGCGGCCCCGTCGATCGGCCAGTCGATCCAACAAGTCCGATTCTCTCACCCTGCGTTACGGATTGACCGACCGTCACATCGATTTCCGATAAGTGGCCATAGCGCGTCGATAAGCCGTTGCCATGATCGACGTAAACTACTTTTCCATAGCCTCGCAGCCATCCTGCGATCACAACTTTGCCGCTGGCGGCAACTTGCACAGGCGTGCCATACGCAGCGTCGATGTCCTGGCCTTCGTGATATTCATAGCCACGGCCACCGAAGGGATTGCGTCTTCCACCCACGCCGCTTTCGAGTTTTCCGTACACGGGCCAAATCGACGGCATCGCGCCGCCGTGCTTTCGGAGAAATCCTTCGTACATGCGCAGCGTACGCTCAAGTTTCGCTGTCTTTGCCTCAAGCGCGGCCAAAGCTGCTGCGCTATCCACCGGTCGGGCGGGACCACCTTGACCGCGAGGCGCGGGCGGTTGCTCCTCTATGCCTGAAGCCTCAGCGAGCTTTCTGGATTTATCCTCGACGGCATCGACGCGATTGTTCAGATTTTGAAGCTCCTGTCGTTGCTTGTCGTTTTCCGCACGCAATTTCTGGTTTTCGTGCTCAATCCGGAGATGCTCGGCTTGCTGAGTCAGACCATAAAATCCGTAGATAAGACCACACAACAACACAAAAAGCGCTGCCGCTGACGTTTTAAGCCAACGCTTATGGACGCAAATTCTTTTGATGTGGGCTTTGGATCTGGAAGTTCTAGCTACAATGAACGCATAAAAACGGTCGTCTCGGGTCATCATTCTGCTCCTGCGATCGGCCATGCGCAGCTTAAACTTCGGGGGGCCGCATGGTGACCGGAAAGTAACAGACGCCGATCGATGGCGACTGAAAACTAATTAAAAAATCGGGTAAATACCAGCTAAACCTGCTTGATAAGACCTACTTGAAGTAAACAGCGGGCGTGTGCGCTGAAATCGCCGACAGGATTCAGCAGACCTCCCTTAGATTGCTGTTTGAAGGGCGAAACCCTATCACACGCCATCGGCCGAAGGCAAACGCAGAACGCCACCGGAAGTGATGCGAATCACAGCCGCCAGAGGAGAAGTTTGTGATGGAATTGCGTGTTTAGGCGTTCTTAACGCCGTTCTTGTCGCGCGACCATTCTCGAATCATGGCCACGGCAATTGAAATGAACAGAACCAGGAACGCAATGACGATGAGGAACTTGATGAGCGCCAACAGCAGACCGAAGACGATAACCAGTCGCTTCAGGATCGCAAATGCAAACATGACAGCAGCGGCGATCGCGGTGCCACGACCAAGAGCTAGAAGGATTCCCATAACTTTCAACGCAAATTGTTAATTTGCGACCTCTAATTTCAATCTGCTGAAGTTAGCAACTAGCTACTTCAAACTCGCCGATCGAAGCTGACGCGAACCTGTTGGGAACTCACCGAATCGGGCTGATTCAATTGGCCAGGATGAAACAACTGATGGCGGCGGCGCGCCCGTATCGAATACCCGCAACTCTTCGCGCCGCTTTCGCCGCTTCAAATAATCGAAAAGCATGTAGGCGCCGAGAATCACCAAAGCGACCGGCAAGGTTCGACGCACTGGAAACTGAATCCCTAACATCGTGTGCATCAGGAATACGATGCCCAAAGTCACTAGCGTCACGCCCCAGGCGATTGGATTTCCGTAGAGCTGCCGCGCGATGGCGTCTTCTTCAGCGTCCGGCGCCAAGCCTGCCCGCATTAGTTGCGCGGTGCGGCACGCATCAACCGCGGCAAAGAGCCAAGTGCCGGCAACGCCGAGGACAAAGAAGGTCACCCCGTTCGTGACCACAGCCATCTGAAAGAAACTGGCGAAGACTGCGAAGTGCACGATTGCTTTCGAAGTTTGGCCGTTGTACGCCGCGCCCAACCCGGGCACAAAGAACGAAAGAAACGTCGCGATGAATGGGGAAGTCTTGCGCCGAATCACGTGCGAATCTGACGTACGTGATTGCTGATACCGAAGCATCTCGACTCCAGCGACGATGCAATCCTGACAGAACGGAAACCCGCGAATGCGATGATAGCATGCGGGGCACAATGCTCTGGCGCACTGACTGCACTGTACGGTCGCCGGATTCTTTGTGTGATAGGAGCAGATCATTTACGTCTGGAAACCCAAGTTCTCTTAAGGATTCTTCGGTCGTGGTTCAGCGCTCTTCTGCTTCGGTTGGTTCGGAGAAGCATTGTTCTGATTCATCGAACCCTGATTGTTGTTCTGGCTCGCTGGCTCTTCAGCTTTTTCGGGGCTACCAATTAAATCATTGACGCTGCCCTCCAGCTTCTTAACGCCATTCGGGAGTGCGGGGCTCCTCGTGGCGTTGTCGGCAGTTTGCTGTGCCAATTGAACAGTGGCGTGATAGATGCCACCCACCGAACCGTCAGTCGAAACCGTATTGGTCAAGACAAACACAGCAACCAGCAACATCGTCGCAACGGTTGCCAGTTGCGGCGACACGATCGGATCGAGCGCGCCTCGCAGCCACTCAACCAACCGCGCTGTAAATGGCGCGCGGACCTGCTGCGGCAGAACATTTCCAATCGTGCTCTGCAAAATGCGCGCTTCGAGACCGGCGGGCACTGGCAGATCGTCCTGCTTGTACGTATAGCAAGCGCCAATCGATCGCACCACATCACCCGGCAATGCGCTACAACTTTCACAAAGCGCAGCGTGCCGCTCCCAGCGGTGATAGAGCGGCGCAATCAGGAACCCATCGAGATAATCGGTCAGGTACTCTTCAAATTCGGCGCAGGTGATCGCTGTTTCCGGAATTGTCTTGATCAGGATGCGTGCTTCGAGGCCGGCAGTTGCGGGCGGCGCTCCCGAGGCCGAGCAGGCTACAATCGTATTCTTAACTTCGCTGAGCAGATCGTGACAGACCGGGCAGCGCATCGCGTGTTCGGCGAACTGCTTGTTAGTCTCCGCCTTCAACGCGCCGTCGAGGTAATCGGTCAATCGATCTTCAAATTCGTGACAAAGCATCTGTGTTCCTTCTGCCTGCTGGCCTACGGGGAGTCTAAGCCTCCACTACACGCATACGACGCAAAATCTTCGCAAGTTCGATGCGACCTCGATTAATCCTTGATTTGACCGTTCCTTCGGGAATCTTCAACAAATCGACAATCTCCTGGTAGCTCAATTCCTCTATATCACGAAGGATTACGCAAGTTCGGAGATCTGGCGAAAGCTTATCGATTCCCGCCTGGACCTGAATGCCCAGCTCACGCCGCTCCATTTCTCGCTGAACCGTATTTCCGGCCGCGCGCAAATGATATTGATGATCTTCGAGGTCTTCTGCGGCCGTATCCTGCGGAGCCCGCTGCCGCTTGCGATAGTCATCAATGATGAGATTTCGCGCCAGCCGCATTAACCAGTTCTGCAAATCGCCTTGTTTGGGATTGTATTGGTCGAGCGAACGATAGATTCGAATAAAAACGTCTTGAGTTAGGTCTTCCGCGGCGTCTGCGCGCGAAGTAAATCGGTAGGCGAGATTGTAAATTCGGCGGCTGTAGGTCTGGACGATTTCTTCCCATGCCGCACCATCGCCGGAGCGGCATCGTCTCACTAATTCAGCGCCTTCGTTGTTAGCCAAGAGTTTGGCGGCTCCCACTTGTTTGCGTCTCCGATTCGTGCGGCGTTGCGGCGGGGCACGATTAACCGCCCAACCGTGCGTCTTTACGTTGCCGCGCTCGGCAAAGTTCCAGTGAACAGCAGCCCGATACGTGCAACCGCGTCATCTCGTCTGAGGCATTCTTGATTGCACCACTAAACTGTTGTAGCCTTGCGTCGCCACCCAATATCTTGTGGTTGAGTACTTCGTTAGTCAAGCTTCTGTCCGCGCAAATCCCTTGAGCAAGTACCGCAAATACATCGAATTCGCCGCACTGGTCATGCTGGCGGTGCTGATCATCTGGTTGTTTGGACGCCGATTGAATTGGACAGAGGTCAAGCTGGCCGTCCAGGAGTCTGACTGGCGATTGATTCTGTTGGCATGCGTCGTTGTCCTCCTGGCTTACGTCTGGCGCGCTATGCGCTGGCGCGCGTTTCTCAAGCCGTTGACCCCAGCGAAACTGAGCGCTGTCTGGGTCGCGACGACGGTTGGGTTTGGAGCCGTACTGCTGGTCGGCCGTGCGGGAGAAGTTGTTCGCCCCGTCGTTCTACCAATGCGAGACGAACGCGTCAGGCCAGCCGCATCGTTCGTCACGATCATGATCGAGCGCTTATACGACACGATGACGGTGATGCTCGTGTTCGCGCTGAATCTGCTCTGGTTGAAGCCAACCGCGGATAGCGCGGCGCACCTCGGTCGCGCGCGAATGATTGGGTTCGGCTTGGTTGCCGGACTCATCGTGGCCGTGGGCCTGCTGATTTGGTTCGAGAAGCGCTCGGCTTCTGCCATCGGCTGGATCGATGAGCGCTTCAGCGCCCATTCGCCATTTAGGAGCAGAATCAAGCATGCCCTTCTGAGCACGCTCGAGCAGCTCGCGGCCGCGTTAAAGGTTCTTTCCGACATTAGGTTGTTAACGATCAGTATTTTCTGGTCGCTGCTCCTTTGGGGATCGATCGCTTTCGCGAATCTTCTGGTGTGCCGAGCCTTTGGAATTCCGTTTGGGTTCTCGCAAATCTTATTTGTACTTGGCTGGTCAATGATTGGGTCCGCCGTGCCGACGCCCGGCGGGGCTGCCGGTGCATTTCACGCCGCGACCGGAGCTGCGCTAGTGCTTCTGGGCGTTGGGCGTGATCAAGCGGCGGCAACTTCGATAATCTTGCATCTGGTGGATTTCGGCCCGGCCGCGTTGTTTGGCTTGTTCTACTTCTTGCGCGGCGACATCAACGTGGCGCGACTGCGCGCGCTGATTTCGGTCAAAGCCGTCGAGCACGCAGTTGAAGAGGAACCTGTGGTGGCTGAGACGGTGTAGTCTGAACGTCCTTCACACTTCGGAGGATTGATTTTATGAAATGTCCATTCTGCGGTTTCCTGGAAGACAAGGTCGTTGACTCGCGCGAATCGCGCGAAGGCGATGCGATTCGGCGCCGGCGGGAATGCTTGAAATGCGAACGGCGATTTACTTCCTATGAACGTATCGACGAAATTCCCTACATGGTCATCAAGAAAGATGGCCGCCGCGAAACATTCGATCGCAACAAAGTTATGGCTGGATTGTTGCGCGCCTGCGAAAAGCGTCCGGTACCATCCTCGAAGTTGGAGAGCATAGTTAACGCGGTCGAGAAATACGTGCAGGAATCGCCCGAACGCGAAAGACCGACAAGTAAGATCGGCGAGCAAATCATGCGGCGTCTAAAAGAACTAGACAAAGTTGCGTACGTGCGATTCGCATCGGTTTATCTTGAATTTGAAGACGTTTCGGAATTCATGAACGAGTTGAAGACTCTAGTACGCGCGCGGCAGAGCGGCGCCATGAAGCGAGGTTGACGATTAGAAAAGCGATGGTCAAAAGCGTGGGCGCCGCCGGCCTCGAACGCATCGAGCTGAAGCGCCTGACTGAGCGGCTGGGCAAGCTCTATTCAGTATTGCTCGAAGCCGCCGAAACTGAAGCAGCGCCGCTCGCCGGCGCATGGATACCAGCCGTTGACGTTTGCGAATCAGCCGAGGTTGTCTGCATTCGCATGGAACTTCCGGGCGTCAGCGCCAATCAAATTAAGGTGGCGCTGAGCAATGACAAGATTCGGATCTGTGGCGAGAAGAAGCGGCGAACGAACCGCCAAAGAATTATTTCGCATCTCTGTTCCGAGCGGAGCTACGGACGGTTTGATCGTGTTGTGCCGGTGCGATGGACGATCAGCGTTAAAGATTCATCAGCAGAGTTGCGCGATGGCGTCTTGTTGATTCGATTGCCAAAAATCAAAGATAGACGCGGGTCGGAGCATCTAATACCGATTACTCAGATAACTGACGATAAATCATAATTTTTATAATGGCTGACATTGACGAAAAAGCTTCGGTGGCACTCGAACCCGTGGATCCGGATCCGCAGTTGCAGATTCCGGGCGAGTTGCCCTTATTGCCGCTGCGCGACATCGTGATCTATCCGTTCATGATCGTGCCGCTGCTCGTCTCGCGCGAGAAATCAATTCGCGCTGTGGACGAAGCGCTCGGCGAGCATCGGATGATTCTGCTGACTTGTCAGAAGGATTTGGATAAGGAAGAGCCTCAGCAGGATGACCTCTACAACGTCGGCACCGTGGCCGTCATCATGCGCATGCTGAAGTTGCCCGATGGACGCATCCGCATTTTGGTGCAGGGTGTGTCACGAGCGCGCGTCGAATCGGTTAGTGCCGAAGGCGATTCTCTGCACGCCAAACTGGAACCGATGGCCGAAGAGCCCACCCCAGAACGTTCCTTGGAAGTCGAAGCGCTGATGCGCAATGTACGCGGCTCGATGGAAAAGGCGGCAAACCTGGGCAAGAACATCTCGCCGGAAGTCATGGCGATCATTGCCAATCTTGATGATGCGGGACGCCTGGCAGATCTATCCGCTTCGAATCTCGAATTGAAGGTTGAAGATGCGCAGTCAGTATTGGAAATTGCCGATACGACTGCGCGACTGCGGCGCGTGAACGAACTGCTGAACAAAGAGATTGAAGTCCTGACCGTGCAGCAGGAAATCAACACGCAAGCTCGCGCCGACATCGATCGATCGCAGCGCGAGTTCTATCTGCGCCAGCAGATGAAAGCGATCCAGAGCGAGCTTGGCGAAGGCAACGAACTCGCGGAAGAGGTCCAGCAGTTTCGAGAAAAGATCGAGACGGCAAAGATGCCAAAGCCTGCCGAAGAAGAGGCGCTGCGCCAGCTGAAAAAGCTCGAGCGCATGCATCCTGACGCGGCGGAAACCGCCACCGTGCGCAACTGGATGGAGATCATGACGGATCTCCCGTGGTCAAAGTCCTCGAAAGACAATCTCGATCTGTTGAAGGCTCAAAAGATCCTCGACGAGGATCACTATGGTCTCGAAAAGGTTAAGGAGCGAATCATTGAGGCGCTCGCCGTGCGCAAGCTGAAAGAAAAGCCGAAGGGACCGATTCTCTGCCTCGTCGGACCGCCGGGTGTCGGCAAGACCAGCTTGGGCCGATCGATCGCGCGTGCGCTGGGACGAAAGTTTGTCAGATTAAGTCTGGGCGGCGTCCACGACGAAGCCGAGATTCGCGGCCATCGTCGCACCTACGTCGGCGCGATGCCGGGACGAATCATCCAGGCGATTCAGCAAGCCGGGACGAATAATCCGCTGATCATGCTCGACGAGAT
>JAJPKD010000193.1 GCA_021323895.1 Acidobacteriota bacterium
GAAAATCCGAAAAACGCCATCGCGGTCGCAGCACCGATATCATTTACCCTAAGCAGTACGAGCGCTAAGGACTGCACTTGTTCGATCGTGAAGCCGCGTAGCAGCGGTGACGCCCCACCCTCCGTTGGAAGCAGCACCCAAAGCGGCGCGATGTATAAAACACGCGCGAAAATCTTAACGATGCAACCGGCAAGCTCGATGAAAGCTCCGGCCAGCGCGATCGGTCTGCTCACAGGACGAAGTAGGACATACCAAAGCGCGGCGGTTGCAACCTGACTCGCCATCTCAATCAAGTAAACGGTGAAACCGAGCTGGAACAATCCCTTGTTGTTCAGAATGTTGTTCGCCGTCTTTGCGGCGTCACCAAAGTGAATCAATCTCTCGCTGACGAAGCCCTGAGCGAATATTCCGGCCAGGATAGTAAGGAGAAAGAGTGCGCCGATCGTACGCGCGAGGCGACGCGGTGAAGATTGCATAATCATATCCGCAGATTACGCCAATCGCGCAGAAATGGTTCACACAAAAGCGCGAAGCCGTACTGATGCGGAGTCGAATTCACCAATCGCACGGACAAACATGCAGACCCGAACGAACAAGCCGCGCGCTCTCATCCCCACACTCAGCACCCACCCTTTCTTGCATTTTTCTTGCACTCCCCTGATTTCCCTTTCTCAAGTCTCTTCTCAAGGATCGCTCAAGTCTGACTCAAGCCTCTTTTCCTAAGCTGCACACGCCTCAATTCAATCTTTTTGCAGCACCTGAGGAGGTTCCGACAATGTTTAGAGTTCTCAGATACTTCGCCGCGACGGCGATTTTGGCGGCTTTGCTCGCGCTGCCTTTCCTAAAACCGACCGCGAGCATCTCTAACCAAGTTTCCGTAATCGTCGAATTGCGCGACGAACCCGCTGCCGTTTACAAAGCCCGCACCGAAAAAGCGGGTGGCACGGTTTCGCAGGAGCAACTCAAAGCCTATCGCGATGGGCTGACCGCGAAGCAGGCGGACTTCCTCAAAGCGCTATCAACCAAAGGCGTCACCGCCGCAGTCGTCACGCGCAACGTGAATAACTATGACGGCAGTCTCGCGGCCACGGTGCCTCTCCAATATTCGCTGGTTTACAACGGCATGGCGTTGATGGTCGAGCAATCGCAGATCGCGGCCATTCGCAGCATGCCGCAGGTCAAGAGCGTTCATTCAGACGAGATGCTGACGACGCAGCTCAACAACAGCGTCCCGTACATCGGCGCGCCGAAGCTCTACGGCAAAGACCCGAACGACATGACGCCATTCGCGACGATGCCCGATGGCAATGAAGGCCAGGGCGTGTACGTTGCGATCATCGACACGGGCGTCGATTGGACGCATCCGATGTTCGGTGGCGATCCGACGCCGCCGCGCCTCGCAGTGCTGCCCGCCGGATCGACTCAGAGCAAGACCAATCAGAAAGTCGTCTATTACCTGCCGCTGACTGACGTCGGTGTCGAAGATGGTTTCGGTCACGGAACGCACGTCGCTTCGACGGTCGCGGGTTATCTCGCGCAACCGCTCGATGGCAGCGCGAATCTGCACGGCGTCGCGCCACAAGCGAAGCTGATGTCTTACAAAGTCTGCTCCGACATTCGATCGACCGTGAGCCAGGTGCAGCCGATTGGCGGCTGTGATTCTTCGAACATCATCATGGCGATCGAAGATGCAGTCTCGCCGTTCACACTAAACAATCCGCTGTTGCCGAAGCCAGTCGCGGGCGTCATCAACATGAGCCTCGGTGGGGGTGGCGGCCCGGACAATCCGGATGCAGTCGCTTCGAGCAACGCCGCGCTGATGGGCACGGTGGTGGTGGCAGCTTCAGGAAACTCCGGACCGGGCGAAGGCACGACTGGATCGCCGGCTTCGGGTGTTCACGTGATTTCAGTTGGCGCGACAACGCATCCGGGCAGCGCGGGTTCAGTCTGGTCGAGTGACCTGCTGCAAGCCAGCGCGTTTCCCGCATCTCGCGTGGGCGCGGTCACGCCGGCAAGTTCATTCCCGACCGCAGCCAACAACACGCGACTGAGATTGTTTGCTGAATCCGGCAGCGCGGCAGTTCCCGCCACCGGCTTGGCCCAACGATATGTCTTCGTGAACGCCACCGGCACGTGGCCGGCCAGCGTCTCCGGACGAATCGCTCTGGTCAAAGATGCTTTGGGCGCAAGCAATTTTGACGTTGCGCTACAAGCGGCCAATGCAGGCGCCGTCGCGATGATCATTTCGGACAGCCGCGGCGCAGTTAACGGCATTAAGACGATCATCCCGGCCGCCACAATTTCCCCGGAAGACTTCAAGATTCTTTCCGACGCTCTGTCATCCACGGACGACAACAGCGTCGATCCGCCGAACGGCGCGCTCTCCGAACTGCCCGTTCGCATGAACCCGACTTTCCAGGACACCTTCATGGGTGAGATGGCGGGATTCAGCTCGCGTGGCCCGGTCCAGGGATTGGGCCAGGTGAAGCCCGACATTTCAGCTCCGGGCGTACAGGTTTATGCAGCGTGTCCTCCAGGATCTCTGCTCGGCGCGCTGGCCGCAGTGGCGAATCCTCTGACACCCAATTACATCCGCATCGACGGTACGTCGATGGCGACACCGCACACCGCAGGCGCGGTCGCGCTGATCAAAGAAGCGCATCCCGATTGGTCGCCTGACGTGGTGCGCACGTCTCTCATCAACACGGCCACCAACATGCGCAGCCAGACCGGCAATACCAGTAAAGCCGATGGGCCGGACACTGCCGATTCGATCATCGCGCAAGGCGGCGGGCTGATCGATGTCTATCACGCCGTTTACGCGAAAGCTTTGATGGGCGTTGCTGGCGACGGAATTGACCAGCCGGGAATTCTCGGCAGCCACTCGTACGGCGAAGTTCCGGTCGTCAACAACCGCATCACGTCAACCCAGCCAATCACGGTGACCGTTCGCGACATCTCGGGCGAAGGCGGCACATACAACCTGAACGTCGCGAACAATCGCGACCTGCAACTCGCGGGCATTAGCGTTTCTACTTCACAGTCAAGCGTGAGCGTGCCCGCGAATGGCTCGGCGACTTTCACTGTCAACGCGACCTTCAACGGCGATCAGATTCGCGACGTCATGGCCGCGAAGACGGTCGGCACCTCGGTCATCTTCGAGAACATCGAGATGCAGTGGTACGTGACAGCGCAGCGCGCCGACGGCAAAGAGTCGCTGCGCATGCCGTTCTACTTCAAACCGGGACCGAGCCTGCCGGCGACGCCGATCATCGATACCAGGGTTCAAACCGCAACTGTTCCGGCGACGAGCGCAGGCACGAAGGTGATGAGCGGCGTCGATTACGTTGACGTGCCCATGGCCGTGCCGGCTTCGACGTACAAGCTCGATGTGAATGTTGAATGGTTCGAGCGTCCGACGGGCGGCCAGGAAGACATCGATTATCAGTTGCTCGATCCGGATGGCAACGTAATCGCGAGTTCCGGCAATGGCGCCGGCGCAAGTGAACACGTCAACCTGAGCATCACCCGCGGTGGGACTTACACGCATCGCCTGATCGGTTACACCAACGCCGCGACCGACGTCACGATCACCAGCACGTTGTCTGAAGGTCCGGCCGCGCCCGCAGCGCAGACGATCGCCGGTGACTTTGTCGATTCGCAAAGTCGTCACGTCGATTTCGATGGCAACGTCACGCTGAGCTGGACACCAGCCGGTGGCGAGCAGGGATTTGAAATCGAGCGGTCGAGCGCGTCGAATCCTGACTGGACGTTCGTGGCCGACGTCGATGGCAACACGACCAGCTATAACTTCACGAACCTGGCGAACGATACCTATTCGTTCCGCGTCCGTGGCATTCAACCTGGCCAAATCGGCAAGTACATCACCAACGCTGGAAACGCGGTAAGCGTGACCGTCGATGCCAGATCCAAGGTCGATATCACCAGCTTGATTAGCTATCCCATTTCCAACATCTCGTTGAGCGGCGGCGTGTGGCAGCAGGATGTCAACATCGTCAACAACTCAACCAACACTTACGTTCCGTTCGTTGACCTAAACGTCGTTGGCATTACTTCAGCGTCAGGCAACGTCAAAGTCATCAACGCGGACAACGGCGGCACAGGAAAAACCGCGAGCAACCCGGCGTACTTCGCTTTCTCGAACAAGCTCGGCTCGGATCAAATTTTCAGTCCGGGTGAGGCGACGGGAGCGCGCACGGTTCGTTTCCAGGACAGCGCCTCTGAACTCTTCTCGTGGGATGTTCAGGTCACGGCGTACGTCCAAACGGGCGGTGCGTCCAGTTCGAGTTCGCAATCATCGTCATCGAGCAGCAGCTCGTCGTCGAACTCGAGCAGCGGACTTCCAACCGGCAATTTGCCGCTGACCAAAGTCACCGCGGTGATGCGCTTCACCGCTAACCCGTTAACCAAGACAGTCACTTCACAACTCGTCAGCGTGAAGTAACTCATCGCTGAGTGGGCCAGGCAGAGCAATCTGCCTGGCTTTCTCGTCATGCGCAAATACGAAGAACAGTAGTAACGAGATTATGTAAACCGCAGATATTTCGAGAAGGAGACCCGAGCCATGTCTAAGCCGGCCAACGCGAGCTTTGTTAACTACGCAGTGAGATTCAAGCTTGGTCTAATCGCGGCGCTTTGTTTGTCGATAAGCGCCGCCGCATTGCTTTTAGCGCCACATTCGAAAGCAATGCCGTTTACCTGGTTCGCATCTCGCGCGGTGATGACGCCCGCGACTGCGCCGGCGAGTGGAACTTTTTATTTCCACGGCGTAACGCAGGACGAAGCAAACAAGGCTCTGACGTTTGCTGACGCCACGAATCGCGGCACGGGGACGTGGAGCAGCACTGCGCCAACCGGCTCGACGGCGATTATTCAGAAGACCTCGCAGCGGGCGAATGCTGACTATGTCGGCAATCCCTTCTCAGCGTATTGGCGCAATTCGTTCACCGGCGCCATCAACGGCAACCTGCAATTGAATCTGTTCTGGAGCACGCCGAACGCCGAGACGACGCTGCTCGGCGAAGACGTTCAAGTAACCGTCTTTGGTGATCCGGAATACGTTTCCAGTCGCGTGCAAGCGCAACACATTATCGGCCGCGGAACGGTCTCGATCAGTGGCGTCGGGCCCACGCCGGTACTGATTCAAAGCACCATTCCGGTAAGCGGTTACGTCGCGAACGAATTGATGATTCAGATCGTGCCGGTCCATTCAGACACGGGCGCGGCGCTGCTGCTTCATTATGATTCGACCGATGCGCCATCGAGTTTTACTTTGACGGACGGCGGCAGTTCAACGCCGACTCCAACGCCAACGCCGAACACCACGCCCACACCAAACAGCACGCCGACTCCGCCCGTGTCGCCGGATACGCCCCAGTATGCGAACTACTATGCACCGGATGGAGTAGCTGACAGTTGGGGCGAACCGTCGATTGGCGCGAATTGGACCACCGGCAAGGTCATGTTCTTTGGCGGGCTCAGCAACTATGCGTTGCGCGTGAGCTTTGACGACAGTGTTTCGCCGGCGCGAGCCACCTTCGACCAGACTCCGCTCTTGTCGAACACCTTGCCGCGCGCGGTAGGCGGTGATCCGATCTTAGTCACTGATAAGGACACGGGCCGAACTTTCGTGTCTCAGCTTCAGGCTTTCACGCCGACTGCCACGATGGACATCACGGACAACGACGGCGTTAGTTACACGCCGTCTGCCGTCTTTGGCATCGGATCGGGAGTCGATCACCAGACGATCGGTGTCGGTCCATATCACTCGCCAGTTCCAACCGGCGCCGTTTACAAGAATGCGGTTTATTACTGTACGCAAGAAGGCGTAATTGAAAACAGCTCCGGCACTGGCGCCGCGAATTGCGCGCGCAGCGACGACGGCGGTCTGACGTTTGGCCCAGCAGTTCCGGTTTATGTATTCACCGCAGTGAATGGCTGTGCGCCGCTTCACGGTCACGCGAAAATTGCTCCGGATGGAACGGTCTATTTACCGAACCGTCAGTGCGGCAATGGCGCCGGCATGGTCGTTTCAGAAGACAACGGTGTCACCTGGCAGGTGCGCACCGTGCCGAATTCGACCGCCGGATCGAGCGACGCCTCGGTTGGCATTGCGACTGATGGAACTGTCTTCTTTGGTTATCAGGGAGCAGACGGTCACGCCCGCATCGCCGTCTCGCATGACAAAGGCGTGACCTGGTCCAATCACCAGGACGTCGGCGCGCAAGTTGGCGTCAACGACGCGATCTTCCCGGCGGTAGTAGCCGGCGACGGCGGGGTAAATACCGCGCGCGCCGCGCTTGCTTTCTATGGCACCTCGGGTTCTGGTGATCAGGATTCGCCCAGCTTCAGGGGCGACTGGTATCTCTACATCTCTTCAACCTTCGACGGCGGCCAAACCTGGACGACAGTCAACGCGACACCGAGCGATCCGATGCAGCGCGACGGTATTTGCACGCGTGGCTTCCAGGGTTGCGAGGTGCCGCGCAACCTTTTGGATTTCTTTGACGCGACGATTGATAAGGAAGGCCGCGTGCTCGTCGGCTATGAAGATGGTTGCATGGGAGCATGCGTCGCCGGCCCGCCAAATTCGAATACTGAGAAGGGCGTTATCGCGCGCCAAACTACCGGCAAGCGAATGTTCGCCGCTTACGATTCGAATCCGAATGCGACGCCAACACCGACACCAACTCCGGCAGGATGTTCCGCGCCACACGCAGGATCGTTGACGCCGACAAATGCTGCGCTGAATTACTGCGGCGGGCCATTCGCGGTTTCGAATCCTTCATCGCCTTTGGGCAGCACGCCGCCGGCCTGCGTTTCGGGCACGTGCGACCAGTACGCGTTGACGGTGAACATTCCGAACGGCGATCCGAACACGTACGACGTGACGGTCAGCATCGGCTGGAATAACAGCACCTCGCCGACCACGCAGCTCGGCAGTTCGACTGATTACGATCTCTACATCTATCAGCCCGACGAAGTAACCGGAACGAAGACTACGCAAGGCGGCGGCAGCACCAATCCGGAAGTCGCTACTTTCGCGGCCACAGCCGGGAGCAAGACCTACACAATTTATGTGGTGCCTTACGACGTGCAACCTGACGTGCCGTTCACCGGTTCGATCAGACTGACACCACGCAGCACCGCTACGCCGACACCGACACCATCGGCCACACCAACTCCGACGCCGACGCCGGTAGTCAACGCAGGTCCGCGTTATTACACCTACGCGGCGCCGTCAGCGATTGGTGAAAATGCGGGCGAGCCTTCGATCGGATTCAATCCGAACTCGGGGCGCGCGATGTACATCGCGGGTCTGCAAACCTTGAAGGTCACCTTCCCGAAAGACATCGGCGCGCCGGGCTCGACGCCGGAAGCTGCGCCCGCCCAGTGGGACGATGTTTCTTACTTGCTGACTTCAAAGCGATCGGCTGATCCGATTCTCTTCACGGATCAGAGGACCGGGCGCACGTTTGTCTCGCAGTTGAATACCGTGACGCAGACTAATCCGGTGCTCATCGGTCTGAACAGCTTGATGGCGTATTCGGACACCGATGGCGCGAGCTGGACCCCAGCGCAACTCAACATCCCGGATGGCAGCAACGATCATCAGACGGTCGGCGCTGGTCCATATCCCGCGTCACTCTCAGCGCTGAGCAATGACGTCAACAAGGGATCGGCGATCTACTACTGCGGCCAAGCAGGCTACGTTCTCGCCGCTACCGGCACGGCCTACTGTTCGCGCAGTGATGATGGCGGGTTGAATTTCGGCAAATCGGTTCCTGTCTATCAGGACGTGGTGAATGGTTGCGCGCAATCAATTCACGGTCACGTGAAGGTCGCGCCCGACGGCACCGTCTATCTGCCGAACGCGCAGTGCAGCGGCAAGCAAGCCGTCGCGGTTTCGATCGATGCGGGAACGACATGGACGCTGCGAACGATTCCCGGAAGCTTAGTACCTTCGGGCATCCTCGATCCTTCGGTCGCGGTAAGCAAAGATCCGCCCGTCGCGCCCGCAACCTCGAACACCATGTACTTCGCGTACACGGGCCCAGTGCCGGGCGGCGTGCCGACCGATAATCACGTGTTTGTCGCAGTCACGAAAGATCGCGGTTTGACTTGGAGCACGCCGGTTGACGTAGGCGCCGGCGCAGGCATCAAGAACGCCGTGTTTGCTTCAGCCGTAGCGGGCGATTCGAATCGCGCCGCGGTGGCCTTCCTCGGCACCACGACTGGAGGCGATCACCAGGCCGCCAACTTCAAAGGAACCTGGTATGGCTTTGTCGCGCACACCTACGACGGCGGCCAAACCTGGACCGTAGTCAACGCGACACCGAATGGACCAGTGCAACGTGAGTCGTGCATCTGGAACGGCGGCGGAAACAATCCGTGCCGCAACCTGCTGGACTTCACAGATGCCACCGTGAACGAAAAAGGCCAGGTGCTGTTTGCTTACGCTGATGGTTGCATCGACGGTTGCGAAACCGGCGGCGCGAACACATTCAGCGCCAAGGCCAGCATCGCGCGACAGTCCGGCGGCCGTGGTGTCTATGCGCAGTTCGATCCATCTGAACCGGCAGCACCGCAACGCGCCTGGCTCACCGGCCGACGCGACGACATGGCCTCGTACTTAACCTGGATCGCGCCCGACAACGGCGGCACGCCAATCACTGCGTATCAAATCTATCGCGGCACTTCGCCGGGGAACGAAGTTCTGATCGGCCAGACGACCGGCGATGACTCGAACTACGTCGATCGCTCGGCCGATCCGAACGTCCAACCCTACACCTACAAGATCGTCGCGGTGAACGCGATGGGCTCGGGCAATGCGAGCAACATCGTCTCGCTCAATGTCGGGTCGCGGGTGGAATTCACTGGCTCATGCAGTTTGCCGGGTGTCACGGCCATCAACGATCCAGCCGGCGACGCCAGCGATGGTTTGGCTCAGCACGACATCACCGCGGTGAAGATGGCCGAGCTGAAAGACAACGACACCACGGGCGCGGCCAGCAAGCTTCAATTCACCATCAAGGTCGCGAATCTCTCGACGGTTCCGCCGGGATGGCGGTGGGCCGTGCGCTTTGGCGTGACTAAGAACGGCGCGCTGCAAACGCCGCCGACTGATGTCACCGGTGGTCCATCAGAGGATTATTTCGTTTCGATGGTCACTTCCGATGGCGCCGCGCCGACGTTTACCTGGGGCGTGACCAGCGTGCCGCAAAATGCCGCGCGTGTATTCACGACCAAAGGCACTCTGGATCCAGCGAGCAACGCAAACGCTGATGGAACGATCACGTTGGTTCTGCCGAAGTCCGTTATCAACAACCCGGGTCCCGGCGATGCGATCACCGGAATGCTCGGCAGCGTGCGCGCAACCGTGCCTTCGGCGCTACCGGGCACGGGTGGCACGAACGAAACGATTCCCGATAGCACCGGCGGCGGCAGTTACACGTTGCGTCCGGCGAACCTGTGCTTGCTGAACACAGCGCCCGTCGCGCATCTGACGGCGGATGTCGATCACGGTGACTTGCCGCTGACAGTTCAATTTGATGGCAGTTCGTCGAACGATCCCGACTCGATCGACACGATTGCCAGCTACACGTTCAACTTCAATGATGGTGGCGATGATGTTACGCAGACTGCTCCGGTGATCGTTCACACGTTCACGCAAGCGGGTGAGTACGACGTGAAGCTCGTGGTCACCGACTCGCGCGGCAAAGTGAGTTCGAACACCGCGCACTTCATCGTCGAGGCCGACGGAGGAGAACCAACTCCGACGCCAACCCCGACACCAACGGCTACGCCCACGCCAACGCCGACACCAACGCCAACACCGACTCCGACGCCAACACCAACGCCGACACCAACGCCGACACCGACGCCAACTCCGACGCCGGGACCGCCGCCACCGGCGGCCACGTTCGGGCACAACACGCTGGCTGATTTCTCAGCAGTGGGTGGTGAGCCATTCATCCGCGTCGATAAGCAGGACAACGTGTACGTGTCATCGCCATTCGGCCTCAGCACGACGGTGAGTCTGCTATGGAAGTCATCCGATCACGGACGCACGTTCATTCCGCTCGGCACCCCCATTGTGCGCGACGCAATCACCGGCCCCGGTGGCGGCGACACGCACATGGACTTTGACGAAAGGAACCGGCTGTATTACTCGGATCTGTCGGCGGCTTGCACGACGGTGGCTGTTTCTGACGACAACGGGAATACGTTCCCGCTCGATCGGAACAATCCGCCGGTTTGCATGGGCCAAGCTGAGAATCTGGAAGGCGCTGAAGACGATCGCCAATGGGTCGCAGCTTTCGGAGACGGCATTGCCTATTCAACCGTACGCAATCTCGCGGTCGCGTTGGGCAGTGGTGACTTCCATATCTCGAAGACTGTCGATGCCGGCAAGACCTGGCACTCGCAGATCCTCGGCAACATCGGCAGCCAGTCGGGTCCGCTACAAGTCGATAAGACAAAACGCACGGTCAACGTAAACGGAACACCGACCGATGCGATTCTGCTCTATCAAATCCATTACTCGGGCAGCACGCTCAAGCTATACCGCATTACCGACACGACGTTCGCAACGAGCGGAACGCCGCAATACACCGTCAAGGATCTAACAATTCCGACGCCCGGCAGCAGCAGCGTCTCGACGGTGTTCCCAGTGCTGTCAATCGACAAGGCCGGGAACCTGTACGTGGTTTGGTCTGACGGCGCGAAGGTCAGTATGGCCGCGTCGGCCGATCGCGGCGAGCACTGGACCGCGCCAGCTCAAGTCAATCCGGCAGACATGACCGGCATGAACATCATGCCGTGGATCGTTGCCGGTGATCCCGGACGCGTGGACATCATTTGGTATCACACGTTCGGCGCCAACAACGCACAGGCGCGTTGGGACATTCACATGGCCCAAACTCTCGATGCGTTGAGCGGCAATCCGGCCTTCACTGTCAACAAGGTCAACGAGAACACGATTCACACCGGCGAGATTTGCCTGAATGGATTGAACTGCGACATCAGTACGCTTCAGGGCGTGCCGCGTGATCGCAGCTTTGCTGAGTTCCCGTCAATCGATATCGATTCAACGGGCGCCGCGTTCATCACCTACAACGACAGCACTAACCAGTTGCCGGCGCCGTACGTGATGGTTGCGCGACAAACCGGCGGCGCGAGCTTGTTTACATCCGTCGGATCGCTGACGCCAAACGGCGGCACCGTGACGATAGCTTCACCGAACGCAGGCGACACGATCAGAACGACTTCGATGACGCTGAGCGGCACGCAGACGCTCACGCCGAAGAACTTCGATCGTGACGACGCAGCCGACGCGAAGTTCCCGGATCACGGAGCTGTCATCGGCAGCAACATTCCGGCTCTCGATCTGAAATCCGTTTCGCTCAGCGACGATGCAACTTCGGTGACCGTCACAATGCAGGTTGCTGATCTAACGACCACCGCGTTGGCATCAGCGCCTGCGTTGTCTGGCGGTGATGGCGTGCTCTATCTGACGCAGATGCACTCAGGCAACAACGTGTACTGGGTCGGCGCGGAAGTTCGCGGCGGAGTTGCGCGCTTCCTGACAGGCACGCTGGGCTCGATCAACTCGAGCACGTCCAAGAAGTACATCACTTACAACCCGGACCTGGTGAACTCGACTTCCGTCCAGGGCTCAATCAACGCCACTGCGCCGGGAACGATCACGATGAAGATTCCAAAATCGTTGCTGGGTAATCCAGCCAACGGCACGGTCTTCACAAGCGTGACCGGCTACACGATGACCGAACGTGGACCATTGGCTCCATCGGGCGGCTCCACTGCACCGAATCCGACGAGCTTGCCGATCCAAGTCGATGCGGCCGGCGCGTTGACTTACACGATTGGCGATGGCGCGCCGCAGTTCAACGGCGTAGTCGAAGTCTCGATCGACGATCCGAACTTCACAGCTCCGTTGACCGCTAACGTGGGCGATCCAGTTAATGCCAACACGTGGTCACTGCAGTTGAGCGGGTCGCAACTCGTGCCCGGCGGGCACACGGCTTACGTGCGGCAGCGAATCAACGGACTCGCTCCGTCGGCCGTTGTATCCGTGTCGTTCACAATCTCTTCAACGATCGAACAATCGGTGACATCGATGGTGAGTCTGGCGACCTCGAACGCGCGTTCATCGCTCGGCGTCAGCCAGTACGACATGACGATTAAGAACACTTCGTCCGCGACGATTTACGCGCCGATGCGAATTGAAGTTGCGAGTATCACTTCCGCCAGCGGACGCGTGACCGTGGCCAATGCTGACAGTGGTGGAACCGGCGTGGGTGCTCGATGGGACTACAGCACGAAGCTCGGCGCTGACAACGCGCTCACTTCGAATGAAGTGTCACTGCCGCGCACGCTCAAGTTCAACAATCCGAACAACGAAGCGTTCACGGTGAACTTCAACGTCATCGGCAACATCAATCGCGCTGCGGCCGGAGGCTCATCCAGCAGCAGTTCATCCGGCGGAGGCGGCAGTGGCGGAAGTTCATCAGGTGGAACTAGTCCGACGGCTGTGCTCTACAGCCTGGTCTATAACCCGCTGCTGAATTCGATTACTTCGCAGCTAATCAAACCTTAATTCGGGAGGAGAAGATGAATTTCAAACGCAATCGTATCGTTGTTGTCGGACTGATCGCCCTGGCGATGTTCGCCGCGGTAATGTTGCCGCTCCGCAAATCGCGCGGCGCGGGCGCGCCGAAGGTCGATTTGTCGAAAGGCGGCGCACCCAACATCGACGTGAACGCGACCGCCGCGGCCGTGCGCAAGATTACATCCGCGCAAACAGCCGCGCTCAATCAATTCAAATCGAATTACTCGAACGCGACGGTGCGTTGGAATTCGTTCGCCGGCTCGCCCGACGTGATGATGGGATTTCACACGGGCGCCTCGTCAGACACGCCTGAGAATGCCGCGCGAACCTTCATCGCGGCTAACTCGACTTTATTCGGCGCTGATCCGACATCATTGAAGTTGGTCGATCAGAAAGAAGCGTTCGGCGGCTACATCGTTAAGTTTCAGCAGAACATCGGCGGCGCGAACGTCGTCAACGGCGGCTTGGGCTTCGTCATGACTGCGAACAAAGAGATTCGGATGGTCATGGGTTCGACCTTCCGCGACGTCAGCGTCGCGACTGCACCATCGCTGAGCGCAGACGCGGCGGCTGCGGCAGCGCAAGCCGCGCTGGCGAAGTACGCAGTGTCGCGACCATCAGGAACTGATCAGTACGTGACGCCGGCGCTCGATGCTTTGCAGGCGGAAATCGCGCCGGCTCTGCGCGCACCCAGGCTGAACATCTTTCCGACAGCTGACGGTTACAAGTTAGCTTGGAACGTCATCACCTTTTCGCGCAATCCATTCGGCGTTTACATTACCCAAGTTGATGCCAACACCGGCACGATTCTTTATCGCGAAAACAAAGTGCTGGCGCAAACGCCGACGCTTCCCTACACGGCCGACATCTATCCGAATCATCCGGTAATGGCGAATCCTGACACGGGCGAGTTGAAGCTCGACGCAAACGGCCAACCCGAAGGTCTGCTGCGCGTCAGCCTGCGCAACTACAACGAAGGCACGAATGCGACGGGCGTGATGGGAACGATGACTGGCCCGCATGCGTTGGTGAAGAACGTGCTCGCGATTCAACAACCCTTCGCTCAAGCCGCGCAAGGCACGTGGCATTTCCGTCAGAACAATGCGCCGCTCGAAGCGCAGCCAAACGAAGCCGATGACCTGGCTGAACCGGCTGAGCACATCGACGACGCGAACATTTTTTTCTTCGTTAACTATCTGCTCGAATACATCACCGACATTCATCGTCGCGATGACTCGGTGCACAACCGCATCGGCCAGGGCGATTTCCCGGACCAATTTCCGAATAGCGATCGTCCGTTGGTGGCGCTACCGCACATGCCCAGCCAGGGACCAGAGGATGCAAGCGACGCGAACGCGATCGTGCTTTCTACGCTCGGATTCGATAACGCTTTTTCGTTGCCGCTGAGCGAGGATGTCGATACGCCGGCGGGTCCGCAAAAGGTAATCGTGAATCAGACGGTTTATGGTCACGGTTATCTCTTCAACGACCTCGGCAAAGACGGCGCGGTCGTCTATCACGAAGGCACGCACTCGATCTCGACGCCGATTGCCGGCTTGGAGGGCGCGGAAGGCAGTCCGCTGAACGAAGCCCAAGCGGACCTTTGGGCCTACACGATCACCGATGCGGAAGCGATCGGCGAGTACGTGGTCCAGGGCGCCAGAGTTCGTGACTGGGTCCGCAATTGTCAGATCTTCGCCGCCGATACTGGTTGCGATCCAAATCGTCTCGCGTTCATTCGCTCGGTACACAGTTCGCTGAAGTATTCGCAACTCGGCACCCGCGGCGGCAATGAATTTGAAGAGCATCGCGATGGTGAAATTTATGTCACGACGATGTGGGACTTGCGGAACTTGATGAAGGCCGCCGAGCCGCAGCTTCGCTATACCCGCCCGGCATTCCTCGATGGACAACCGACACGACAGATTTCGCAGGGCCAGGAAACGTGGGAACGTCTGCATCTCGGCTCGATCTATTTGCTTGGCCTGACGGCGCCGGACACGTTCGTGAAGTTCCGCGATGCGGTGATCGAAGCGGATCGAATCCTCTATTCAACCGATCCATCGAATCTGGATGCGCCCGGTCAGCATGAAGCCTTGATTTGGCAAGTGTTCGCATCGCACGAGATGGGCATCAACGCCGATCAGCTCGTCGGCGGACGTCAGACAATTTCGACACGCGTGCCGCAATTCGCTGCGGACCAAGCGCACCTCGGCGCGCCGCAGGGCGTCAGCGTTGCGCCCGCTTCTGCAAATTCGCTCCGCGTCTCGTGGCAACCGGTTTCCGGCGCGCTCGCCTACGAAGTTTTCAAACGAAAAGTCGGCACGGCCGGTCATCGTCAATTCGCCGGCGCACCGTGGCACACCTACTTCGACGGCGATCCTTCAACGAACGGCTGGAGTCACGTCGCGTACGTGCTCGATCCAACGACCAATTATGAAGACAAAGGTTTCACAGCGGAGTTCTTCGGCCCAGCCGGTCTGAGCAACCTGACGAATAACGGATCGAATGAAATGCTCGATACTGAATACGCCGTGCGAGCCGTCTCGATCAACTCGAATCGGCAGGCCGGTGTTTCAGATTTGAGCGCAGGCACAGCCGTTAACAGCCAGCTTCAGGATGTGACGTCGTCATTCACGGTGACGATCGCGAATCCATCGATGGCTGGTGGCGTGTTCGAAGTCGATCAGATCCTGAAGAACAACGGAATTTCGTCGCCTGACGGAATCGCCTACTCGCCAATCATGCTGAGGATCGTGGCTATTTCTGATCCGACAGTGAAGGTTATCAACGCCGACAATGGTGGCGACGGCCAGTCGAATCCGGCGTCGTTCATCTACAACCAGACGATCGGCAGCGGTGCGACATCAGCGCCGCGTCATGTGAAGTTCAGCGATCCGTATTCACGGCTCTTCACGATCACGGCGACGATTAGCGCGCGCGTGCGCACGGCGCCGGTTCCGGTGAGCGGTAGTCAACCCGGCGACGGGGCTGGCACCGGTTTGCCGCCTACCGATGTGCGGTTCAGTTCGCAGACCGAAACGCTTTCGGGCATTGTGCTCGCGCCCAGCGCAGGCAACGAACTCGTCAACGGCGTCGATTACGTGGACATTCCATTTGTCGCGAAGCCGAACTCATTCGGCGTCGATGGCACGATGGACACGTTCCCGGTTTCGGCCGGCGCGCTACCCGATCTCGATCTTTCATTACTCGACGATCAGGATCACGTGTTGTCTTCGTCAGGCAACCTTGGGCCGCATGAATTTGTCAGTGGCGCGATGACGCCTGGCAAGACTTATCGCTATCGCGTGACTGGATTCGCGAACACACCGACGCAGGTCAACATCGTCAGCAAACAGTACTTCCCGGCCGGTATGGCGCCGAGCGGCTCGTCAGGCGGCAGTTCATCCGCGCTGCCGACAGTCAATGGTGTGTTTGCGCTGAAGACACTTTCACTGACATTCAATCCGCTCACGAAAACTGTGAGCTTGAAGTAACCCGACGGTCGAGAGTTGCAGCCGACATCAAACGCATCTCTCGCCCCACTTGAAAGCCTCTCCGAGCCTGAGACCCTCGGAGAGGCCATTTTTTCTTCCCGACTTCAATGCGCGATGTCTTGCGATTTGCTTTTCATCGCATGATAATTCGGAAGTCCAATTCCCTCGACTGACTTCTCAAGTTTTTCTCAACCCCTACCCCCGATAATCGGTAGCAAATACAAACCCCGATCGCTCTCCCCATCTTTTCAGCTGTTTATGCCGGGAGAATTTTATCGTCACGTCGGAGGCACTCATGAGCAAACGAATTAATCACACCATCTGGTTCATCTGCTTTTCTATCGGGCTTGCAATTCTGGTTTCGGTCGCCACCTTGTTTCGTATCCGTGCAGCATCGCCTGCGTCGGGATCGATCGCGCCGACTCTCGGCGCCAGCACAAGTTGGACCGGTGATTCGTTGGCTACTGGCGCAACCGGCGGCGAAAGCCAGTGCATCGACAGCGGTCCGGCAAAGAATTGCGACAGCTTTGCGCTGACTGTCTCCGGCAATCCGAGCGATTGGAACGGCAAGTTGATCCAAGTGAAGGCTGCGTGGCAACTGGGAACGCACGATTACGATCTCTACGTTCACAAAGGCGATCTCACGGGGCCAGTCGCCGCGTCGGGAACGAATGGTGGTCAGCCTGGCACGAGTGAAACCGCTTATCTCGATCCGGCCAACGGAGGAACTGGTCTGTACACGGTGCATGTTGCTTATGCCGTCGTCGCGCCCGGACAGGACATCTATCAAGGCACAGCGACGGTAGTTCCCGGATTGACGCCCGCGTTATCAGGCCCCTTTGCGCCGCCTCGATTTCAGAATCACTATCCGCAGACCAGCCTAATCACCGCCGGCAAAGGCATCGATGCGGGCGAGCCTTCGATCGGAGTGGACTGGAAGACCGGCAAGACGATGTACATCTCGGATCTGACTACGTTTCGCGTGACGTTTGACGACTCATGCCCGGCGAACGCGCAAAGCTCGACGTGGGAAGACAAGAGTGCGCCGAACAACGCTACCAGTCTCGATCCGATCCTGTTTACCGATCACGGTTATGACACCGCCGCACCGGTGGTTGGCAGAACTTTCGCTTCGGAACTGAGCGGGCAAGACAGTTTGACCGCCTTCACTGACGACGACGGCGATAACTGGACGCCGAGCCAGGGTGGCGGCATTCCATCCGGAGTCGATCATCAAACGATTGGCGCTGGACCATTTCATGCACCGCTGGTTGGCGTCGCTTATCCGAACGCGGTCTATTACTGCTCACAGGATCTCGCCACCGCATTCTGCGCGCGCAGCGACAACGGCGGAGCTACGTTCGGTGCGGGCGTTCCGATCTACAGCACCAACACGAGCTGCGTGGGTATTCACGGTCACGTGAAAGTCGGCCCGGATGGCACCGTCTATGTGCCGAATCGCAGTTGCGACAACCTGACGACGGTCGTCGTCTCGCAAGACAATGGAAACACTTGGACCGTCAGGAACATTCCCGGCAGTAACACCTCGAGCAGTGATCCGGCCGTAGCCGTAGGTCGCGGTGACAAAGTTCCCGGCGGCCGCCTTTACGCAGCCTTCGGCAGTGGCGACAGCATCGCCGGTGTCTCGGTTTCCGACGATCACGGACAAACATGGAAGAACAGCTACGACGTTGGTTCGCTCGCGGGCATTCACGCAGTGGCCTTCCCGACCATCGTTGCGGGCGATGATGATCGCGCGGCTTATGCTTTCCTTGGATCGACGACTTCAGGGGCACCAGACGACCGTGCATTTCCGGGATTGTGGCACCTCTACGTCGCGATAACTCTGGATGGTGGAGCGCATTGGCAAATTTCCGACGCCACGCCGAACGATCCGGTGCAGCGCAATGGCATTCACCTCGGCGGAGGTTCACCACCGCATCGAACTCTGCTCGACTTCATCGGCATCGATATCGATCGACAAGGAAGAATTCTCGTCGGGTATGCGGACGGTTGCACCGGCCCCGCATGTGTGCAGGGACAAGCGTCAGCCACCGGCAACTCGTATACAGAAGTTGCGGCGATCGCGCGTGAGTCCGGTGGACCGCGTTTGTTCGCGGCCAACGATCCAAGCGCCAGCCCGACAGTTCCTGGCGCTCCTTATCTGACTGTCGGCCGCGACGGCGCAGCCGCTACTTTGACCTGGTCTGAAGCCGACAACGGCGGATCGGCCATCACTAATTACAGCGTCTTTCGTGGGACCGCCAGCGGCAGTCTTGCTTTCCTGGCCAGCACGGGAACGACGCCGAGCTTCACCGACAACACAGCAATCGCCGGCACGACTTATTTCTATCGAGTCACGGCGACGAACGTCGTCGGCACTTCTTGCAGCAGTAATGAAGTGCAGTCCAAACCTGTTGGCGAATCGACGTGTCTGGGGTTGCAAGTCGCCATTGACCCCACCGGCGATCAGAAATCGGCGCCGGCGAATTCAGACCTCGACATCACCGAGGTGCGGGTCGCCGACAACGTCATTGGCGGTAAGGAAAAACTTTCCTTCAAACTTAAGGTCAGCAGTCTGGCCACCTTACAGCCCAATCGACAGTGGCGCGTCCTCTGGAACTATCCGATTCTTCCCGACCCGACGACGCCTTTCACCGGCTCATACTACGTGGGCATGAACACCGACGGCTCAAGCGCCGTTTCGTTTGAGTATGGGACCGTGACGACGGTCGAAGCGGTGCCGGCGAATACTTCAAAGCCAAACATGATTGGAGCTGCGGATGCTGAATCCAGTTTCGATCAAGCAACGGGAACGATCACGATTGTGGTTTCTGCGAGTAAAAGTGGCTCGCCGAAAATCGGAGACATCGTTGGCTCGCTCATAGGACGAACCTTTGCTGGGAACGGCACGCAAACTTTGCTTTCGAGTTCCGCGACCGACACGACGAGTTCCACAGGAGCGCAGGATCCTTACACCGGCAAGAGTTATCGGCTGGTCGGTAACGCGGCGTGCGCGGCGGCAACTCCAACGCCCACTCCGACGCCAACTCCAACGCCCACTCCGACGCCAACACCCCCGCCCACTCCGACGCCAACACCCACGCCTACTCCGACGCCAACGCCGGTGGCGACGTTTCAATTCAACTCGACCACGTACGCGGTGCAGGAAGCCGTCACAGCGGTGAACGTCACCGTAATCCGAGCGGGCGTGACGAATACGACAGCATCCGTTGACGTTACCAGTGCTGACGCTACGGCAAAACAGAAGGGCGATTACACCTACGTCATCGCGCATTTGGTCTTTGCGCCGAACGAGACGCAGAAGACCTTCCAGGTGCTGATCAACGACGACGGTTACGCAGAAGGAACTGAGTCGGCCACTTTGCTGTTGCAGAATCCAACCAATGGCACGTTGGGCTCGCCCAATGCCGCGACCTTGCAGATCATCGACAACACACCAGAGACGGCGAGTAATCCGATCGACATCTCGCGGACTTTCGTGGGTGAGCACTATCACGATTTTCTGTATCGGCAGGCTGATTTGTCGGGCGAAGACTTTTGGACCAACCAGATCGAGCAGTGCGGAACGAATGCGCAGTGCCGTCAGGTCAAACGTGTCGATGTTTCGACCAGTTTCTTCCTGTCGATCGAATTCAAAGAAACAGGTTACTTTCTGATCCGCGCGCACAAGGCTGCGTTCGGCAACAACAAGTCCGTCCCGCGTTATCCAGTCTTTCTGCGAGATCAACGCGAGATTGCCGACGGCGTGATCGTGGGCCAGGGCGATTGGCAGACTCAACTGAACACGAACAAGCAGAACTACCTGATCGATTTCGTGACGCGTTCAGAATTCACTTCGAAGCCTTCGTTCGCCCCGGGCGTTTCGGCCGCGACTTACGTCGATGCATTGTTTGCGAACTCTGGCGCTACTCCGACGACGGAGGAACGCAACGCGGCCATCACCGCGTACGGCAGCGGCGACACGGCGGGACGCGCGGCAGCCTTGAAGAGCGTGATCGAAAGTGGATCCGTCTATAACAAGATCTACAACGACGCATTCGTGCTAATGCAGTACTTCGGTTACCTGCGGCGTAATCCCGATGATGCGCCCGATAACAACTTCAGCGGCTACGATTTCTGGCTGACGAAACTCAATTCATTCAGCCAGGTCGGCGAAGACATGCGCAACGATTCGCAAGCTTATGAACGCTCGAAACGGGCCGAGATGGTGCGCGCCTTCATTGAATCAGCCGAGTACCGCGAACGCTTTTATGGACGTTCGAACGGCAACCAATTCGCGCCGCCGGATGAAGGAGCGATGACGCGATTCGTGAAAGGAGTTGTGCGCTTCGCTTTCTTCGGCGATGTTGGGTAAGTAGGTGTCAGAAGCCCGACCGCCAGGGAGGGCAAGTCTGTTTGAGCGCTTCTTTTCTGTAAGAGAAGCCTCCTTGCGAACTTGCCCTGCCTGACGGTCGGGCTTCTGACACGCTTCACCTTTTTCGCATTTCCCTTTACCCTCACCGCATGCCGCGTGTCGCAGTCATTCCTCAACCAAATGCTCCAGTCGAAATCCGTGAAGTTGAGGAGCCGCAACTCGAAGCAGACTCGGCGCTGCTCGAAGTTGAACTCTCAGAAGTTTGTGGTACCGACGTCTATCTGCAACAAGGAAGACTTCAAGGAGTTCCCTATCCGCTCGTGCCCGGTCACGTTTCGGTTGGACGCTTGAGCAAAATTCGCGGCAGTGTGCGCGACATTCATGGCGATGAATTTTGTGAGGGCGATCGCGCCACGTTTCTCGATGTGCATCGCACATGCAATGCCTGCTGGTACTGCCTGGTAGCGAAAGCCACGACCCGCTGTCCGCAGCGCAAGGTTTACGGCATCACGTACGGACTCGATGACGGCTTGTGCGGCGGATGGGCGGAACAGATTTATCTGAAGCCGGGCACGCGAATCATTCGGCTCGATGCCGATGCGGAAGTCTTCATGGCCGGCGGTTGCGCTCTGCCGACGGCGCTGCATGCAGTTGAGCGTGGCGATATCCAGATTGGCGATACGGTTTTGGTTTTGGGATCGGGCCCGGTGGGAATCAACGCAATCATTCTCGCGCTGATGCGCGGCGCGCTGCGCGTGCTCTGCATTGGCGCACCGGAACACCGTTTGGATGTCGCGCGTGAAGTTGGCGCATCTGACGCACTTAACTTCGAAACGCACGATGAAGCTCGGCGACATGACTGGGTTCTGGAAAGAACGAACGGACGCGGCGTCGATGTGACGATCGAAGCGACGGGCGCGCCTAACGCGGTTGTGGACGCGATGCGCTTCACGCGGGATGCCGGCCGCGTCGTCATCGTCTGGCAATACACCGACCACGGAGACACTTCATTCAATCCGCATCTCGATCTGAATCGGAAACATTTGGATGTGCGCGGTTGCTGGGGTTCAGACTTTTCGCATTTCTATCGTGGGGTGCAGATTGTTTCTGATGCGATTAAATCAAAACCCTGGGCGTCTTTAAGATCGAAACTCTCGCGCTATCGATTAGATCAAGCGAATGAGGCGCTGGCGGACGTTAAGGAAGGTCGAGTGTTGAAGGCGTTGATTGAGCCGAAGGCGCACACCACAACCGCGTAGCGGCGAAATATTTGTAGAATCTGCTCGTATTGTTCATCAACTCGGACAGGGAGAAATGGTGAACATTTCTCCCTGTCCGAGTGGTATTTAGAGAATATTTCTGAACTACAAATATTTCGTGCCTAACGGCCTTCAAACCGAGTTAAAGGCGACACTTTTATCCTACTGCCCACCCGCGATCACATTCCCGATGTTCTTATCGCGCAGCATGCGATTGAAGGCGCCGACGTCGGTGCTCACAACCGCATCCAGTCGTTTGCGTAAGTCAGCCAACTGCGACTCGAACATCGCCTGCACTTCCTTCTCCTGCGTGTTCGGCGGGTAATCACCGCCAGCCACGTCGCCAGCGAGATAAGTCAGCTTGCCGATCAGCTTCGTCGGATAGCGCGTGGTGTCCTGACCCTGCCCGCTGAACTTCCGCTGGATCAGATTGTCTTCGATGTCGGTGAGTTTCTTTTCCAGATCGTCGGCGGCGGTCTTAACCGACGCGTCGCGAACAAATTGCCGGATGTCGTTAAGTTGTGCGCGAATCATTTCGATTTGGTTCGTCATGTCGGCCGCGGCTTCCAAATCTTTTCGCAGCGCCATCAGCATCGCCGTCTGCGCTTGCACGTCGGCTTCGCTGCCACCTGCATTCGGATCGATCATGACCTTCAGCGGCTGGGTGCCGACGTCCTGACCATCGACCGACAACTTCACCGTGTAAGTTCCCGGCGGCATGAGGATGTTCATGCGGCCACCTTCCGGGGCAGGCCGCCAGCCTTCAGCGTTCAGGCGAATCTCGGGCGCATACAGCGGCGAGGTGCGCAGCCGAATCTCTTTCGACTGTTCGTTGCGCAGGTTCCACCAAACACGATTCAGTCCGGCGTTGCCGGTGCCGCGAATCGTCTGAACTGTGTTGCCCTGAGCGTCGAGAATCTTGACCGAGACGTTTCGCGATTGCGACTTCAGGTAGTAATTAATATCCGCACCGGGCGGCGGATTCTGTCCGGCGGTGGGATCATCGGACGACGCATACGGCACGGTGATACCACGCAGACGGTAAGTCTGATGCACCGGGAAGAGATGCGCGTTGGCACTCATCACTTCCGCCGTCATCTGCTGAATCGGCGTGATGTCGTCGAGAATCCAGAAGCCGCGACCGTAGGTTGAAATCACCAGATCGTTGAAGTTCTCCTGCACCGTAATCCAATAAACCGGCGCGTGCGGCAGGTTCATTTGCAGCGCCTGCCAATTCGCGCCATCGTCGTACGAAACATAAATTCCATTTTCCGTTCCGACATACAGCAGACCTGCTCGCGTTGGATCTTCGCGCACGCAGTGCGCGTAACTCAGCATCGATTTGGGAATGCCGTTGACGATCAGCTTCCAGGTCTTACCGTAATCGGTCGTCTTGTAAATCCACGGATCACGATTGTTGACCTGATGGCCGTCCACCGTGATGTACGCAGTTCCAGCGTTGTAGCGCGAGGCTTCGATGTTGCTCACCGTTCCCCACGGCAGCATGTTCGGAATGTTCTTCGTGACGTTCGTCCAGTTCTTGCCGCCATCGCGGGTGATTTGCACCAGACCATCGTTGGTGCCGGCCCAAATCGTGCCCGCTTCTTTCGGCGATTCAGCGATAGCAAAGACCACGCCCGCGTATTAAACGCCGATGTTGTCGCCTGTCAAACCGCCTGAGAATCCCATTCGAGTCTTGTCATTCAAAGTCAGATCGGGACTGATGATCTGCCAACTATTGCCGCCGTCAGTCGTCTGATGAACGAATTGGCTGCCGACGTAAACCTTGTTGTGATCGTGCGGCGAGATCGTCAAGGGCATCGTCCAGACGAAACGATATTTCAGTTTGTCAGCAGTCTCGCCGCTGATGTTGTCGGGCCACACTTCGACGTTGCGCGCCTGGCCCGTCTTGATGTTATAGACCTCGACGATGCCGCCGACGCTGCCTGAGCCGGACGCGCTCGACCAGATGATGTTGTTGTCCACCGGATCGGGAGTTGACCAACCGCTCTCGCCGCCGGCGACATTGATCCACGCGCTGCGCGGAATGCCGCCACCTCCAAAACCACCACCGCCACCGGTACGGCTCGGGCCGCGATACGACGGGCCATCCTGCCGGTTGCCGTAAACGTAGTAAGGAATCTGATTGTCGGTAGTGACGTGATAAAGCTGGCCGTTAGGTAGTTGAATCCGCTGCCAGCTTCTCCCGTGTGTCACTGAAATGCTGACGCCGGCGTCGTTGGCGATTGCCATGCGGCTGGAGTTGGTTGGATCAATCCAGATGTCGTGATTGTCGCCGCCCGGGCTCGCAGCAAAGCCTCCGCCTCCGCCGCCACCTCCGGGACCGCCGAGACTGCGCATGGTCACGCCGCCGTCGTATGAAACGTTGTAAGGATTCGTCAGGAAGTGAACTTCGTTTTCGTTGTCGGGTGAGACTTCAACGCGAAAATAATAATGCGTGCGGCCGCCCATGCTGCGATCGTAACTAACGAGTTGCCAGTTCTCGCCACCATCGTCTGACCGCCAAAGTTTGCCGCGATCAGTCTCCTGGCCTTTCATGGGAACGCCGTCACCGGTTTCGATCAGCGCATAGATGCGATTCGGATTGCTGCGCGAGATCGCCAACGCCCACTTGCCCGTCATCCTCGTCGGCAAACCGTGCCCGGTGATCTTTTTCCACGTTGCGCCTTCGTCACGCGAAACGTAGAGGCCGCTGCCGGGCCCGCCGCTCTCTCTTCCCCAAGTATGAATCTCAAGCGGCCACATGCCGGCAAACAGCGTGCGCGGGTTATTCGGATCCATCACCAGATCCGAACATCCAGAGTTCTCGTCAGTAAACAGCACGCGCTCCCAATGCGCGCCGCCATCGGTCGTGCGATAAACGCCGCGTTCCTGCTGTGGTCCATACGCATGGCCCAGCGCGCAGGCCATCACGATGTCCGGATTCTTTGGATCAATGACGAGATGACCTATGCGGCCGGTTTTCTCCAAGCCCATCAACTTCCACGTCTTGCCCGCGTCCGTCGATTTATAGATTCCCTGACCGACTGAAATGTGACTGCGAATCCATGCTTCGCCGGTGCCGGCCCCAACGATGTTCGGATCGGAAGCAGCAACCGCCAGCGATCCAATCGACGATACGGGTTGTGCGTCAAAAATCGGCTCCCAATGAATGCCGCCGTCGATCGTTTTGAAGATGCCGCCGGACGCTGAGCCCGTGTAATAAATGAACGGCTGGCCCGGCACGCCGACGATCGAAGTCACGCGATTGCCGACCGGCCCGATGTATCGCCAGCGCAGTGCGTCGGTGTTTACGTTTTGAGAAACGGCCTGGGAAACAATAAAGGCTGAGCAGGTGATGACTAGCGCGATTCGTAGAAGC
>JAJPKD010000194.1 GCA_021323895.1 Acidobacteriota bacterium
AATGCCGTCAACCTGCTCGACAACATGGACGGCCTCGCGACGGGAATCGCGGCCATCGCTTCCGGATTTCTGACGCTTAATTTCATAACATCGAATCAGACCACAGACGCTTTGATGCTCGCCGTATTCGCGGCAGCGCTGCTCGGCTTTTTGATTTACAACTCGAATCCGGCGTCGATCTTCATGGGCGACAGCGGATCGATGTTCATCGGTTTCTTTCTCGCCAGTTCAGCATTAATCAATGTCGCGGGCGGGCGCTCACGCAGTTTCGTTCCCGTGCTCGCCGTTCCGATTCTCGTCCTCTTCATTCCGATTTTCGACACGACCTTCGTCACGATCTTGCGCAAGCTCTCCGGGCGCGCCGCGTCGCAAGGCGGGCGCGATCACACATCACATCGGCTGGTCGCGCTTGGCCTTTCTGAGAAGCGCGCCGTGCTGATGCTCTACGGGCTGGCTGCACTTTCCGGAGTACTAGCAGTTGGTGTGCGTCAATTCAAACCCGACGTGAGCATCGCGCTGTTGGTGATCTTTACTTTGGGACTGACGCTGCTCGGCGTTTATCTCGCGGGAATCAAGGCCTACGACGAAGAGGAGCAGGTTCGCGCCGCACGGGACAAACCGCTGTACGCCTTTCTGATCGACTTCTCTTATAAGCGCCGCGTCTTTGAAGTGCTGCTCGATATCGTGCTCATCACGCTGGCGTATTGGTCGGCTTACGCGATTAAGTTCGAGCCGTTCTCAGATAGTCCGGCCTGGAAACTTTTTCTGCGCACGTTGCCGGTGCTGGTGGTTGTGCGGCTGGCCGCGTTTCTCGTCTTCGGCGTGTATCGCGGCATCTGGCGGTACACGAGCATGGATGATCTCATGAGCTTTGCGAAGGCCGTCGCGGCGGGTTCGCTGCTCAGCATGATGATCGTACTCTTCAAGTTTCGCTTTCAGGGATTCTCGCGCGGCGTCTTCTTAATCGATGCGCTGGTGATGTTGCTCTTGCTCGCCGGCAGCCGCATCGCCTTTCGAGTATTTCGTCAGGTACTGCCGGAGGGAGCAAAATCGAAAGAAGGTAAGCGCGTGCTCATCTATGGCGCGGGCGACGCGGGCGAGCTGTTACTACGCGAACTGCTAAACAATCGCGAGTTGCGCTACGCACCCGTAGGCTTCATGGATGACGATAAGAACAAACACGGAAAGTTGATTCACGGGTTTCGCGTCTTTGGCGGAAACGGATTGTTCGCTAAAATCGTGGTGGATCAGGCAGTCGAGCAAGTTTTGATTTCCACGCCGCGCATTTCGGAAGAACGAATCGCCGAGATACTTAGCCTGTGTGACGAGCGCAACGTCGAACTGAAACGCCTTTCCATCAGAATTGAAGATATTTCGGAAAATCCCCTGAGATCAGTCGGACAAATTTCAGCCAGCGGAGATCGTTAGTTCGCTATTGCCAAATCGTGCCACGAGCCAAATCCGTAATCACAATTAATTTCAAGCCTCCCGCATCTCGTTGGTTGCTGCTCTTGCCGGCGCTGCTGGCGCTTGTCTTCGCGTGGTTCGCGGGGCGTTGGTATGTCGGAAATGTGGTTGCCGAATACGCCCCGCCGCCCGATCAGGGTGGCGTGGAAATGGCCGAAGTCGCGGTCCGCTGGGCGCCCGACGATCCATTGACGCATTGGCGACTGGCCTCATACCAGGAAAAGAATTTCAGCGTCGAAAATCTGGCCGCCGCAGTTCAGCAATATCAACTCGCGGTCAAAGCTTCGCCATACGACTATCGCTATTGGATGGAACTTGGCAAAGCCTTTGAAGCTGCCGGCGACCGCGACAGCAGCGAAAAGGCGGCGCGGCGCGCAGTGGAACTGGCGCCGAATTATTCGCACCCACTGTGGCAATACGGGAATGTCCTTCTTCGACAAGGCAAAATCCCTGAAGCTTTCACGCAGTTGGCCAAGGCCGTGGATAACGACGGATTAATGCGCGCGCCGGTCTTTGAGTTAGCTTCGCAGATCTTTGGCAATGACCTAGACCAGTTCCTTAAGGCTTTTTCAACGCCTTCCGTTCGCATCTACCTGGCCGTTTACTTGATCAATTCCAACCGCTTCGATCAAGCCGCACAGGTGCTACATACCATCTCGGCCGCGGAACGAAAAACTAACGCGAAAGCCGTAGATGACATCATCGGGTCCCTGATCGAAAAGAAGCAGTTTCACAGCGCGCTTGCTTTGTTAGGCGAGATCGAGCCGGATCCATCGCAACTTCCCCAGCCCGGGAAAATTTGGAACGGCGACTTTGAACAAGTTATTCAGCCCTTGGATGCAAAGCCGTTTCACTGGCTAATCAACTCGCGTCCGTCAGCTCAAATTTCAGTTGACACCGTCGCGCACAGCGGCAAAGGAAGTTTGAAAATAGTGTTCGCGGCGCCGAACAAACTCGAGAGAATACCGATCTCGCAAACAATCGTCGTCGAGCCGGACACTCAATACAAAGTCCAGTTCTATCAGCGAACGGATAAACTGGTGAGCGCCAGCAACCCAGTGATTTCGGTCGCTGATTCCGTAAGCAATGAAGTGCTTGCCGTGTCCGCGCCGGCTGCGTCCGGCAGCAACGACTGGGAACTAGTAACCTTGGAGTTCAAAACCAAACCCAACAGCGACGGCGTTTCGATTGGTCTGTTTCGCAACGCCTGCGATAAGCAAGTGATTTGTCCGATTTTCGGCACTGTCTGGTATGACGACTTCGATTTACAACGCGTCGGCGGTCCCAGCCCTGCAAACCGAAACAGCAGCGCTGGAAAAAAATAAGACAGCCGCGCAAGAGACCGTAAAGCTGCGGCATACGCTCGCCAGTCGCCTGGCGGTGTTGACCATCTGCGTCATGATCGTTCTGACGACGATGGCCTACGGCACGGTTCACTACTGGGCGCTGGCCATATTTGCGGCGACTGCCGCCGGCATGGTTTGCCTCTGGTGTCTCGACGGATTGGTGCTGCGTTCAGTTCGCGTCAGCAAGAACCTGCTTCAGTTGCCGATGTTGGGAATGATTCTCCTCGGATTGATTCAACTGTTGCCGTTGCGATCAGCCGCCGACAACGCCGGACTACCACTGACCTTGTCACGCAGCCTCTCGCTCGATCCCTACGCGACGCGGTTGGTCCTGGTACAGGTCACGGCGCTATTCATCTATTTCGCGGCGACTCTGATCTTCATCGATACCCCGCGACGCCTGCGGACGCTGACGCGAACGATCATTATCTTCGGATTCCTTCTGGCGATGTTCGGATTGACGCAATCGTTCACGAGCGACGGCACAAAAGTTTATTGGTTTCGCCAACTGACGCAGAGCACCGCTTTCGGTCCTTTCATCAATCGTCACCATTTTGCGGGTTACATGGAATTGACGCTGGCGCTGCCGTTGGGACTCTTGTTTTCGGGTTCGATCGAAGCGCACAAGCGACCGCTCTACGCCTTTGCCGCCATGCTCATGGGAGTGGCGCTGATCATGACGAATTCGCGCGGCGGCATCATCAGTCTGGGCGCTGAGATTTTGTTTCTGGTAGTGATCGCTGGATTCGGCTTACGGCGTGAGAGCGAGGAAAAACCGAAGCGAATTCGCGCGATAATCATTCGCGCTGGGCTGGCGCTTGGAATGGTCATCGCTTTGATCGTGGGCGCGGTCGCGTTTGGAGGCGCCGATGTCTTCAATCGTTTGCTCGGCACAACGAATGCCGCGGATCCCACCACTGGGCGATCGCATTATTGGAGCATTACGCTGGACGTCATCAAGACGAATCCTATTCTCGGTTCGGGTTTGGGATCGCTCGGTGTGATCTACACGAGATTCGATACGCGTAACGGCATGTACCGGCTCGAGCAGGCGCATAATGATTACCTGCAGACGCTCGCCGATGGCGGCATCGTCGGCGCAATTCTCGGACTTACTTTTCTGATTCTCTTGTTCCGATGGGCCTTCAAACGGCGCCACACTGACGACAAGTTTCGTCGCGGCGTGGCCACAGGAGCGCTGGCCGGCTGCTTCGGGGTGCTGGTGCACAGCGCCTTCGATTTCACTCTTCATACCACGTCGAATGCGCTTTTGTTTTTGATTCTCGCTGCCATGGCCACACTGGATCATCGAGTCGATGAAAGTGGCGGCGGACGACGACGAAGGCGGCGACACAGGCGGCAACATTCAGTTGATCAAGACGATACGCAGACATCCGCTGTGACCCCCATCTATGTAGAAACCCCGGAACGCTGAAAACACATTTCTGGCCGAAAACCCTGGCGATTGAGTTGTATCTTTCGTCACAGTCAAGGTAGTCTTGCACCCGCTTTCCCCTTAGCCGGTCAATCGCCCGGTTCAATCTAAGGAGATTTTTTCAAAGGTGTCTTCGGCAGCAGCCGTCATAGTCTCACCCGATAACGAAAACCTGACCGCCCCAGCGACGTTGCCGGCAGTGTGCCTGGAAGCCGTCGCGCGCCATAACAAATCCGACACCGTCAGCGAAAAGCGCGGTGACGAGTGGGTGCATATCTCGGCCACAGAATTTATCCGGCGTGTGCGTCACATCGCGCTCGGGCTGTCCGATCTGGGAATTCAAGCGCGGGATCGAGTAGCGCTGATTTCTGAAAATCGTCCCGAGTGGTCAATCGTCGATCTGGCAATTCTGAGTGTGGGGGCGATCGTAGTCCCGCTCTACACCACACAATCAGTCGAGCAAATTGAATTCATTTTGCGAGATTCCGGGGCGCGCGCCTTGATGATTTCCGGCGGCCGCGTCTTGAAGCATGCGCGCAAAGGATTCGGGGGGGTCGAGCATCTTGAACACGTCATCGTCTTCGATGCGGACAGCGCGAAGGCTTCTGAGAACGCGATCAGCTTGGAGAGGATTGAAGCCCGCGGTGGAGAAATCGATCGCGCCGACGGGAAGGCATTCGATCGATTGCTCGGTCTCGGAAGACCAGACGAGCTGGCGACGATCATCTACACCTCGGGAACAACCGGCGAACCCAAGGGCGTGATGTTGACGCACGAGAACTTCATTTCGGACGTGCGCTCGATCACGACCGGCTTGCCGATCTCTTCCGCCGACGTGTCGCTTTCGGTACTGCCGCTTTCGCACATCTTCGAGCGCACGGTCTTCTACGTTTTCTGCTACATGGGCGTCGCCGTGAACTACGCGGCGTCGTTCGATCATGTCGGCGAATACCTGCGTGAAGTCCAACCGACGATCATGACCGCGGTGCCACGCCTGTTTGAGAAGGTCTATCACCGCATCATCAAGAAAGGGATGTCCGCGGGCGGCGCGAAGAGCAAGATCTTCACGTGGTCCTTGGCGATTGGCCAGCGCGTGGCCGAGATGGAAGATAAAAGGCAACGCGTTCCCGTCAGTTTGCGCGCGAAACACGCAATTGCTGATCGACTGGTGTTCACGAAATGGCGCGAAGGCATTGGCGGACGGTTGCGTTATTTCGTTTCGGGCGGCGCACCACTGTCGCCAACTCTTTCCTATTCGTTTCTCGGCGCAGGCATTAAGATTTTGCAAGGTTACGGCATGACCGAGACGTGCATCGTCTGCGCGAATCGCCCGGAAGACAATTGCGTCGGCTCGATCGGAAAACCATTCGCGAACATCGAAGTTAAGATCGCCGAGGACGGCGAGATGCTCGTTCGCGGCGGCTGCGTGATGCGCGGTTATTACAACCAACCGGAGGCGAGCGCGGCAGTGATGAATGATGGCTGGTTCGCCACCGGCGACGTGGGCCACATCGATGAGCACGGCCACATCTGGCTCACGGATCGCAAGAAAGATCTTTTCAAGCTCTCGAACGGCAAGTATGTCGCGCCGCAGCAGCTCGAAAGCCTTCTGAAGCAGAGCGAGTTCGTCAGCCAGGTTGTTGTCGTCGGCTCCAGTAGAAAATATCCCGCGGCTTTAATCGTTCCCGATTGGGAATCACTAAAGGGCGCACTGCGAAATGCGGGCGAAGCAGTTCCCGCGACGCACGATGAACTGAGCCGCCTTCCCGCCGCGACGAAGATTGTCCAGAAAGACGTCACGGCGATCACCGCGCACCTCGCCGATTACGAGCGCGTGCGTCGCGTCGCTTTGCTGGTCGATGAATTTTCGATTGAGAAGGGCGAGATGACGCCAACTTTGAAGGTGAAGCGCCCGGTGATCGATCAAAAGTACGGAAAGCTGATCGACGAACTTTATCGCGGCGCGTAACTTTGCGTTTTGCAAAGATAATCGGTGACTCATGCCTGGAGAAATTGCTTCAATCGACACACTCCTTTTCGACTGGGATGGCACGCTCGTCGAATCCGCGCACCTTGGTCTAGCCGCCTACGAGAAAGCCTTCGCGGAATTGGATTTCGTCTTGTCGAAGGAAGCTTATCAACAACACTACTCGCCAAATTGGTACACGGTTTATGAGGGGCTCGGTTTGCCCAGAGACAAGTGGGAACGCATGGACGAGCTGTGGCGGCGTCATTATTCGGCGCAAATGGCTGAACTCGTGGAAGGCGCGGCCGACGCTTTGATGGAGCTGCGACGGCGAAACTATCGGCTCGGCGTGGTCACGAGCGGCAACGAAGACCGCGTGTGTCAGGAGATTGAAGAAGCCTCGCTGCCGGAAATCTTCGAAGTAGTGATTTGTGCTGAACACATCGAGAACAAGAAGCCGCATCCCGAAGGACTGGAAATCGCGCTCAGCCGGCTGGGCTGCTCACCTGAAAAAGCTGCTTACGTTGGCGACGCGCCGGAAGATATTCTGATGGGAAAGCACGCGAACGTGTTTACGATCGGCGACCGGAGTAATTATCCGAGCAGCCCACGCGTGATTGAAGCAGGACCGGATCTGTACCTCGAAAAAATTTCAGACCTCACGCTGCATTTTGATGAGAGATAAAAATCGAGGCGCAAAGGATTGCCTTCGCGCCTCGTGACTTCTTGAAGCAAGTTCGCAGACAAAGTCCACGCTAAGTTAGAACACGAACCTCACCGCAAGTTGCAACTGCCGCGGATCGCCGACGACCTGGCGGAGGAACCCATCGAAATTAAAGAGACTGGGCGCGGTCAGCGAGTTTTGATTGCCGGCGCCGCTGAGCGAGTTGATGAAGTTATTGTTGTTGAAGGTATTGAACATTTCCAGTGTCGGAATTAGCTGGTAACGCTCACCCAGTTTGATAGGCCGCGCCAGACGCCAATCGAAAGAGAAGTACTTGTTGTCCTTGCGCAGCGTGTTGCGATTCGTTGCCGTGCGCGTCGCCGGTGTAGCCGGCTGGGCCGAGCGGGCTTGAACCCGTGGCACGAATTCGAAACCCCACGGCAATTGCGAATACATGTAAAAGTTGAACTTGTGCTTGATGTCGCGATCCGACAGCGCGTAATCTTGCTGCAGATTGTTGATATTGAACGACCGGTCGGTAAACGGATCGCGTTCGTTCGAGTCATCATCCCGATCTCTCGAGAAGACATAATTCCACTCGAACTGGTACTTCTTGCTCATGCGCTTTCTCATGCCGGCGGTAAAGCCGTTGTAGAGGCCTTTGCCGACCGAACTCGTTACCATCGTCTCGTCCAGGAACGGCGTGAAGAAACCGTTGCGGTTGATGTTCAAGAAGCGTGTCAGGTGCACGCCCTGTGAATGCGTGAAATCAAAATAGATCGAGAGGTCCCGCATGACCTCCTGCTCGAACTGAACATTGGTTGTGTAGATTCTCGGGTTCTCGTAATTCCGACTAAAGACGCGCACGCCAGAGAAACACGGGAACGGATTCGTGCGTCCTCCTGAAGTACAAGTACCAGCCGCCGGGGTTACCAGGTTAGGCCACACCGGTCCCGGCACACCCGAGGAAATAATCGGCGTGTTCAGGAAAATGGTCTGCTGCTGCACACCATTTGTCGTGATCGATCCAACCTGGGAAAGCATGTTCTGGCGACCGTAGAAAATTCCATAGCTGGCTCGCAGCACCGACTTGCCGTTGCGAGACACATCCCAGGCAAAGCCTACGCGCGGCTGAAACTCTCGCTTCGCGCTGTGGAGAGTTCCATCTGAAGGAAATCGAGGATCGCTAAGAAAGATTCCATAGGCCGTTTGCGATGGCGGGACAACTGGGTTGGGAAAGATTTGAGCTTCCCAACGAAGGCCAAGGTTGAGCGAAAAGTTCGAACGTACCTGCCTCCTGTCCTGCGCAAATACGGCAAGGTCTTCATTCTTGATCTTCGAAGCTCCGGCTGCATCAGTCGCTGGTCCAGTTCGGCCGGCGCCCTGCAGAAACAGCAACAACGGGCCGCCGGTCGCTGTCGTTCCGGCTGGACATGTTGTTGGGGCCGTATCATAGGTGCCGTTGGAACATCCGACGGTACTCGGCCCGAAACCGCCCGCGGCCGCCGGCGAGGCGTAACGCAGGAATCCGGTGACGCTGTCGAAAATGTAACGCCCCTGAAAGAATCCACGGAAAACTTGATCGTTGAGCGTGTGCAGCCACTCACCGCCAAACTTGATATTGTGTTTGCCTGACACGATCGAAAAGTTGTCCTTCAGATCCGTCCGCCACAGCAATTCGTCAACAGTTGGATTCAGAAAGAACGGATGACCGAATCGGAACGTCGTCCCGAAACCCATGGCTGTGTCCGCGGGAATATTCGAGGTGACTGCGGCGCGCGGCCGCAGTTCGCGCGTGTACGAAAAGTGCGCTTCGTTCACTTTGTTGCCGGAGATCGTGCTGAACAGATTGAGGTTGAAGTTGTTTATCTTCGAAGGCCCTTCAATGCCGTTAGCGGAGTTTCCGTACGTCGCTACATCAAACGTCTGGTTGGTGTTCCTCGAATAATCGAAGTTGTACGAGACGCCCAACTTGTTATTGCGCGTCACATCCCAATCAAACTTGGCGAGAACCGCGTTGTTGTTGATTTTGTGCGAGACCGGCAGACCTTCGTTTTGGTTCCTCGTGGTTCTGAAAAAATTGAGAAGCGCGAGCCGTTGACAATCGGCGCTGCTATTGATGAGCGCCTCGTTCGCCGTAATCGTCGGGGTGGCCACGCTGCAAGGAGTGCCGATCGACGCGCTCAAGTTGTCGCGTTGCAGCTTCTCGCGCACGCCTTCGAACGCGAAAAAGTAAAAGGCGTTGTCTTTTTTGATCGGGCCGCCGACTGAGCCACCGAATTGTTCGCGACGGAAACCCTTCAAAGGTTTACCGTCCGACGTATTGGCGGTGAGAGCCTCGAGTCGTTGAAAATAGAAAAGGCTGCCGTGAATGTCGTTTGTTCCTGACTTGGAAATCACGTTGATGATTCCGCCCGCCGTGCGGCCAAATTCAGCCGAGGCTCCAGTCGCAACCACTTGAAATTCCTTGACCGCGTCGAGCGGAATATCGATCGCCGCGCGCTGGCCGCCGAGTTGTTCTCCGAAGATCCCGTTGTTGTAATCGCCGCCGTCAACGCTGACGTTATTGAAGACACCGCGCTGCCCGGCGAAGTTGATCTCATCGCCGTCCGGGCCCTGCACGATGCTCACGCCGGGTGTCAGGGTCAACAGGTCTTCGAATTTCCTGCCGAGGATCGGCGTTTGATTTACCGAAGTTTCATTGATAGTCGTGCTGGCTTCGGTCTTTACCGTATCGACTGTGGGCGTGACGTTGACGGTCACGCGTTCTTGTACGCCGGACACTTTCATCGCAATCGGCAGGTTGAGCGCCTGGCCAACCGTCAGTTCGGTTTTTTCTACTACTGCCGTGGCGAATCCCTGCTTAGAGACCGTTACCGAGTAATTTCCCGGGCGCAGCGCGAGCGCGACAAAGCGTCCATCCTCGTCGCTGGTGACCGTGGTCGAGACATTAGTTTCGAGGTTTTTGATTTCGACACTTGCGCCGGGAACATTAGCTCCGTTGGCGTCCGTCACTGTGCCTTGAATCGTTCCGGTGGTGCTTTGAGTTTGAGCGAAAACTACTGAAGCAACTGCAAGCAAAACGAAAACACTAACAGAAGTTCCTTTGATTAGTCGGGCAAAGGAACGGAACATTCTTTTCTGCATGGTTCCTCCTAGTCTGCGAACGTGTTAAGTAGCGTATGTGAGTGACGGAACATCTTATCCTTGGAGCAAGCGCGGCGAGACTTCTTCGAACTCGGGCATCTTAGTCAGCGATTCAGACACTGTCAATTTCTACGTCACAAAATTTTCGGGATGCGCGAATGCTTCTTCCAACTTGTTGAAATAGCGCCCAACCACGACGCCATCAAGAAGCGCGTGATGCACTTCGACTGAGATCGGCAGACGCGTGCGGCCGTTTTCAGTGAAGAATTTTCCAAAAGCTATTCGCGGAATTGATTCGCCCCGACCCGGCGTGCGCGCGTGCGCAAAACTCGTAAACGAGATCCATGGCAACACCGTGCAATAGATCAAGTCGTAACGCATCGTTGGTTTCAGTTCGCCGTGCGCTCGAACTTCAGCGATCGCTTCCGTCGCCTCCGCCACAAACTTGTCGAAGTCTTCACTGTAGTCGAAATACGCGTAGGTGAAGCTCTCGTTAGGCAGCAACACCGTCGTGCCGCCATTGATGACGTCGTGGACCTCGACCTTGCCGTCGCTAAAACGATAGTGAAACGGCTCAATCTCATTGGCGACGCGTAGCGCGAAATAATGAAAAGCCACTGACTTGCTTACGCCCGGCCGATGGCGGAGGAACTTCATCAGGTTTGTGATATCGAGGTGCGCACAGATGTTGAAGTAGGGATTTTTGTAATCGCGAAAGAAATCGAACAACTCGCGACGATGCCAACTGTCGAGGTCGAGATAATGCGGCATACCAGAATGATTTGCGCCGTAAAGATTATCACATCGAGCGAGGCAGTCTCGTAGCTATTTTGCCTGCGAAATGAAATCCTGAGTGCGCGGATCTTTTGGCGAATTTAGTATCTGATCGGTTGCGCCGGATTCAACGACCTCGCCGCCTTCCATGTAAAGCAATTCGTCGGCAAGCCCTTCCAGAAACCCGATCGAGTGCGAAACGATTACCATCGTATGACCGCGCGCAACGAATCCTTTCAATAACGTTCGCAGCCCCGCGCTGCGTTTCGGATCGAGCGCACTCGTCGGTTCATCGAACATCAACAGCGCGGGATGCATTGCTAAGGCGCGCGCGATCGCGACCCGCTGCTGCTCGCCGCCGGACAAAGTTTCGGGATAGCGCCGCGCTTTCTCTTTCAATCCAACCGAATCCAGCAAACTCAGGGCTTCATTCTCAGCCTGCGGCTTGGGAACTCGCAGAACGTGCGTCGGCGCTTCGATGATGTTGCCAAGTACCGTGAGATGCGGAAACAGAAACAGATGCTGAAAAACGGTGCCGACTTTCTTGCGCAGCTCTTTCACGCGACGTGAATATTCCGACGCAGGAAGAGTTGGTTCGAGACGAATGGAGTCAAACTCGATCGCGCCACCATCGATGCGCTCAAGGCCATTCAAGCAGCGCAGCAGAGTCGTCTTGCCGCTGCCCGATGCACCGATGACGCCAAGCACGGTATGCGGTGCAACGTCGAACGACACGCCGCGCAGGATGCGCGTGCCGTTGGCGTCTTTGATGAGATCAGTTACCCGAATCATGAAGCTCTCTCGCTCTCCTTTTGGAAGAGGGAAAAACACGAATCAATCAACTTCACTTTCCACCGCCTCAATCGCTTCTCTTCTCTGCAACTTCCGCTCGAGCCGTCGCGCCAGATGCGCCATCGGCAAACTCATCGCTAGATAGTAAAGCGACACGGCAACGCCCAACAGCAGAAACTGTCCTGAAGCATTCGCCAACTCGCGATAGGCCGTCGCCAATTCCCAAACCGAAATCGCGTAAGCCGTCGAAGTGTCTTTGAACAGCGACACGAAATCGTTAGTCATCGGTGGCAACGCGATCCGAAATGCTTGCGGCAGAATAATCCTCCGGAACGCGAGCACGGGATTCATGCCGAGCAAGTACGACGCTTCCCACTGGCCGCGCGGAATCGCTTCGAGCGCGGCGCGATAAACCTGTGACTCATACGCCGCGTAATTCAATCCCAACCCGATCAGCGCCGTCAGCCAGGCGGGCATCGCGAGTCCAATCGTCGGCAAACCAAAATAAAGAAACAGGAGTTGGACCAGCACCGGCGTGCCGCGGAAGAACTCGACGTAGATCGTGCAGAGCCATTGAATCAGTCGCGGGCCTTTCCATTGACCGATTGCCAGCGGCATCCCGAACACGAGCGCGATGAACATCGAGCCAAACGCAATCAGCACAGTGACAACCGCGGCCCGCGTCAGGCGCCACACGGCTTCGCGCCAATTGAAACTCGCTGACGTAACGTCGTAAGCGGAGTCGATATTCTTCTGCTCTGCTTTCGGTTTCTGAAGTTCAAGCTGCGCGTCGTTCCACAAGCCCCACTTGCGCAAAATCTTTTCCAGCGTGCCATCGCTGATGATTTTGTCGATGCCGGCATCGACTTCGTTCTTCAGAGCATCGTCATTTTTGCGCAGCCCAATGTTGTAGGTGCCGCGGAAGAACGGTTCGCACGCGCGTTTGAGGGTCGTACTCTTGCTGACGTAAAAAACCTCCGCAGGCACATCCATGATGACCGCGTCGATGCGCTTCAATTCCAGATCGCGGTACGCCGTCGGTGGCTCGGCGTAGTTCTTGAAGGAATTCCCTGCTGCTGTAGTAAGCGCGACGCGGCTGTGTTTCCCAACGTGCCGACGACCCGGTTCTTGCAATCAGCGAGCGAGTGAATCTGCTGCTCGTCGTTTCGGACTGTCAGCGCCAGTTGAAAAATGTAATAAGGCTTGCTGAACTGGATCTGCTTCTGTCGATCGGCGGTGGGCTCCAATCCATTGACGATCACATCGAACGACTTTCTTTGCAGCGCTGAGACGAGCGTCTCCCAATCCGACGGCACGAATTCAGGTTTGCGCCCCATCGCTGCCGCCAGCGCATCGACCATCTCTTTTTCGTAACCGACGTATTGATCAGGATGACTCGGATCGTTGTAAACGTAAGGCGCGCCGCCCGATGGATCGGCGCCCCAGCGCAGAGGTTGCTGGGCATAACCATTTCCCGCGATGAGAAACCACACCGCGATCAATACCAGTCTTGATACTCGACTTAACAAGGGCATCGAACGAAACGACGAATCAACCAAAGATTAACGCAGATGACACAGATGGTGAAAAAAGCATCCGATTCCATTAGAAATAATCTGTGTAAATCTGTGGCTTCGTTCGCTGCCTTCGATTACAATCTCGGCCCATGTGCACTGACAGACGAGATTTCCTGAAAGCTTCCGCCGGCGTTGCCGGCGCGACTCTGCTCGGCAGCCGATTTTCTTTTGCGCATACGGATGATGCCGATGCGATTCAGCAGCGGCAAGACGTGCCGGAATCGATCAAGCGCTTGCAACGAATGACGAAAGACGTCGTGCCGATCAGCGATGACGAGCGCAAGGCCCGGATCGCCAAGGCGCAACGTTTGATGGCCGAGCAAAAGATCGACGCGATCTACCTCGAGCCCGGCTCATCGATGTTTTATTTCACCGGCATGCGCTGGGGCACGAGCGAACGCATGTTTGCGCTGGTGATTCCGCATCGCGGCGAACTCGCCTGGGTTTGTCCAAAGTTCGAAGAAGAACGCGCTCGCGAATTGATCAAGTTCGGCAACGACGTGCGCACCTGGGAAGAAGACGCGAGTCCGTATCGTCGCGTCGTGGAAATCTTTCGCGATCGCGGAATCAAAACCGGAAAGATCGGAATCGAAGAGCGCGTGCGTTTCTTTCTTTACGACGGCATCCGGCAGGAAGCGCCGAAACTCGAATTTGTCAGCGGCACGCCCATCACTGCCGGATGTCTCATGTACAAATCGCCCGCCGAGATCGCGCTGATGCAGAAAGCAAACGATCTGACCATCATTGCCTATCGCGCGACCTGGGCCAGCATGCGCGACGGGATGCCGCAGGAAGAATTCGCCGGCAATTGCGCCGCGGCGTTTCGGAACCTGGGCGTCCAGGGCGGCGTCTTTTGCAGCTTCGGAAAGTATACGGCGTTTCCGCACGGCAGCAGCACTCCGCAGATTTTGCACGAAGGCGACATGGTTTTGATGGACGGCGGATGCAGCGTCGAAGGTTATCAATCAGACATCACGCGGACGTTCGTGCTCGGCAAGCCGACGCCGCGCCAGCGCGAAATCTGGAACCTGGAAAAGCGATCGCAGGATGCGGGATTCGCCGCCGCGAAGATTGGCGCGCCTTGTGAATCGGTCGATGCCGCGGCGCGCAAGGTGATTACCGACGCCGGGTTCGGGCCTGATTACAAGACACCCGGATTGCCGCACCGAACCGGTCACGGCATCGGGTTGGATGGGCATGAGTGGACCAACTTTGTGCGCGGCAACAAGACTCCGATTCAAGTCGGCATGTGTTTCAGCGACGAACCAACGATTGTGATTTACGGCGAGTTTGGAATTCGTCTGGAAGATTGCCTCTACATCAACGACAAAGGCGCAAATTTTTTCTCCGAACAGAGCCCATCGATCGATAAACCTTTCGGCTGATTTCCGAAAGTCCAGCCAGGAGTAAAACCATGAAGTTGAGAATCATCATCGCACTTGTCACTTTGGCTCTGTCCCTGTTGCCGATTTCGCCCGCGCGGCGTTCCGTGGCTGCCGGTCGCCCAGATGCCGCTTATCTTTACGTCGAGATCGAAACCAAGGTCTATCGCAAAGGCGTCGAGATCAGCAGCGAGAATCCGGAAGAGCGGCGCTGGTATTTTTCGAACGTCGTCGTGCAGCCGGAAGATGTACCGTCGTATTCACTCGCAAAGAAGAAAATCATGCCGTACTTCAGCCGCAACGTGATGGATCCGTTCGAAGCGCGCGGCTTCTCGCTCGACTATGGCGACGAAGATGTGCGCATTTGCGGCGAGACCTCGCGGGCGAACTACGAGACACGCGCAGAAGCCGAAGCTGAACGCGCCAAAGAAATCGAGTACCGCAAAGGCCAGGGCGGCAATATCTACTCGTTCGAACTGGTTTGGGACTCAACCAAAGGCGAAGAAGTCAGCAAGCCGAAACTGATCTATCGCGACAAAGAGCAACCGAACTACGGCGCGAAGTAATCTCGTGTCAGAAGCCCGACCGTGAGCGAGGGCTAGCGGGCTGAGGGCGTTGTGCAAGTCAATTCGCGCCTATGTTACCTGCCTCCCTGACGGTCGGGCTTCTGACACGCTCACAAAACTGCGCTAGACTCGAAAGGCGGCAACCAGTTGCCGCACTCCAAATGCTCAACTTTGCTATTCAAACTGCGCGCGACGCCGGGCGCGTGCTCGCCGAACGCTTCGGCCGCGCCCTCGAAATAACCAACAAGAGCGAACTCGATTTAGTGACCGAGTCCGATCTCGCTTCGGAACGGCTGATCATCGATCGCATCAAGACTCACTATCCGCGTCACGCAATTCTCGCGGAAGAGTCCGGCGCGAGCGAACCTGCCGATCGAGAAAAGGAAAGCGACTGGCGCTGGATCATCGATCCGCTCGACGGCACGACGAACTATGCGCACGGCTATCCATGCTTCTGCGTTTCGATTGGATTGGAAAACAAAGGGCGTATGGAAATCGGCGTGGTTTACGATCCGATGCGCGATGAAATGTTCACTGCGGAACGTGGCCGGGGCGCCGCGCTCAACGGTCGCCGCATTCAAGTTTCGCCGACGCCAACTTTGGCGGGCGCGCTGCTCTGCACCGGCTTCCCGTACGACGTGCGCCAGCGCAATCAGTTCGCGCGACACTTCGCGAATTTCATCATGGCCGCGCAAGGCGTCCGCCGCGACGGCGCCGCCGCGCTCGATCTGGCTTATGTCGCTGCGGGAAGATTCGATGGATTTTGGGAAGAAGGTTTGAAACCCTGGGATGTCGCTGCCGGTGCTTTGATTATTGAAGAAGCCGGTGGTCGCGTTTCAAATTATCTGGGAGAGCCGCTCAATATTTATACACCGCCAGTCGTCGCCAGTAATGGACTCGTTCACGAAGAGATGATGCGCGTGCTGGCATCCTAAAGCGCTGATCGAACAATTGCCGCCAGTCTTTCACTCTCACGTCGAGCGCACGCTCGCGCGTCTTCATCGCTGCATTGTTCGACCTGAAAAAGCGGATGATAGACGATCTCGACCGTACGAAAGAGTCTTGGCACGCGATTCGTGTTGGGCCAAATTTTTTCGCCGCCGCAAATCGTCACGGGCAGGATGGGAACGCCGGCTTCCAAAGCCATCCGCACGGCGCCGGCCTTGAATTTCTTCAGCGAGCCATCGGCATTGCCGCGGCCGCCTTCGGGAAAAATTACGACGGCGCCACCTTCGCGAAGCCACTGCAACGTCAGGCGAATCGGTGTCGGATCGGCGCCCTCCAGTTGCAAAGGCCAGGCGCCAAATAGTTTCAAACACCTTCCGGCGACAGGCCAGTTGAAGGCCGCGTCCCACGCCAGAAAACGTACCGGCCGCTTAACCGCGGCACCGACCCAAAATGGATCGACGTAGGTTTGGTGATTGGCCGCGATGATTACGCCGCCACTGCTGGGAATGTTTTGCGTGTCCTTCCAGCGAATGCGCCAGAACATCCGGCTAATAACCGCCACACACGGCCGCAGGATATTGAGCACCGGCTGAGGCAGCGCTCTCGGATATTGCCGCGTGCCGTTGCGTCGTGGAGTCTGCTCGATGCTCGTAGTGATATGCAAAGGTTCGGTTCGGTTACCGGCGATGTTCTTGGAGTCAGACCGTGTCACGGTACTCAATCAGGTTTCAATTCGTCAAACGCGCGACGGCTAGTGCGCCGTGCTAAGATCGAATTGCTACCCGGAAACTCGGAACGCATCAAGACTCTAGTCACATCGCGACATTCGCAGTAAAATCTCGCCGCTCGCAACTTGAACGATTACCGATCATCCGATCAAAAATCGTGCAGTCATCTTCAGTTTATTCGTTTCATGCAACAGGAGAGTTGAGTTTGAAAAACCGTCTTACATTTCCGCTCTCAGTTTTCCTCATACTGTCGTTTGCATTTTGTAGTATGGCCCAACAGCCCACTCAACCCGCGCCTGGATCGCGACAGACAGATCAGCCACCGCCCTATTACGATTATCCCTATGGCAGCGAGACCCGGAACAGCCGCACGCTATCGGTGCAAGAAGCCGTGGCGCTGGCGCTCGATCACGCTGCCGCGCTGCGGCAAGCACAGTTCGACGAACTGAGCGCGACTGAAGACGTGAAACAGGCGCGCGCGGCACTGCTGCCGCAATTCAATGTACCGCTAACATATTGGGGCACGACGCCATCGACGGTGCGCAATCCGGGCGATCCGCTCACGTTCAGTTTCGTTTCATCCAGCGCCATAAACGAAACCGTCGGGACCCTGAGTGTCACCGGAACAATCGATGTTGCGGGCCGGCTGCGCGCACAAATGGCGCGCAGTCGGGCGTTGCTCGAAGCCGCCCACGCCGGCACTCAAATCGCGCGTCGCAATCTCGCGCTCGCGACGATCGACGCGTATTACGGATTGGTGCTGGCTCGTCAGCGACGGCGTCTGGCTGACGAAGCGCTCGCGCTCGCGGAAAGCTTTGCCGCGGTGACTGAAGAGCAGCACGCGCGCGGTTCGATCGAAGAGACTGACGTGCTGCGCGCGCGTTCCGCGGCGCGTTCACGTCGCGACGAGTTGGAGCAGGCACGGCTGGCGGAATCAATTGCGTTGAGTCAGCTCCGTGTACTGACGGGCGTTGATTACGCGACTTACATCGCAGTGGTGCGACTGACTGACCACGTTCCGAACGGCGCCGACTTTCTTCGCTATCAGGAGGACTCGATCAATGCGCGGGCAGAGTTAACGCAACTCGACGCGCAAAAGCGCGCCGCGATTCAGGATCGGCGCGCCGCCAGGCGCGAATTGTTTCCGCAACTAACGTATACGCTCAACGCGGGGTTCGACGCCGCGAACTTTCGGCCGCTGAAACGTTACTCTGGCGGCGACGCGATCATTACATTGAACGTCCCCATCTTTAATTTTGGCGCGAGCAAGAGTCGTGCGAAGCAGGCTGAGTTGCGTGCGCGCGCGCTCGACGCGCAACGTGAAACGCAAGTGCTGGAACTGAAGCAGGAGTTTTATGCGGCGCGCGCCGGAGCGCTTTCCGCGTTGGATCGGATTCGCGATGCCGCCGATGCCGCAACGGCTTCACAGCAGAACCTCAATCTGGTTTTTCAGAATTATCGTTCGAAGAAGTCGTCGCTGTTGGAGATCATTGACGCGCAATCAAACTACTCGGCGACGCGCCTCGAGTACTATCAAGCCATCGTTGATTACTTATCGTCGCGAGCGCGTCTGGAGATCGACCCCACGCAAATATTCAAAACCACCGCGGGAGGATCGTCACCCACATCCGTCCCGACAGCGGCTTGCACGCTGAACCGCGATCAAGCTCCGAGTCTCGGCGGCTTGCGCCTGGGCATGACTGAGGCTGAGGTGAGACAGCTAGTCCCGTCAGTAGCCGTCGACAAACCAGACGAACTCGGCGTATCGCGCGCGGAGTTGAAAACTGACGCCGTGGCGCAATTGAATCGGCTCTCTTCTCTCTTCGAAGGCGTCGACGCAATCTCACTCGAATTTGTGGACGGGCGTCTCTCATTTATTCGCGCGGCTTATCCCGTCACGAACAAATGGTCGAGCAAGGATCAGTTTCTCTCAGTCATGGCGCCGAAGTTTCAGTTGCAGGGGCGGTGGAAACCTTTTTACGATTGGCAGAATAAAGACGTGCGTGACTCGGAAGATCTACGCGACCTCGGCATCGAGTGCGCCGGTTTTCGTTTGAGTGTCGGCATCGGCATTGAAGGTCTCGGTGGCGACCAGACTCCGCATTACGAACTGGACGACATGGTTGCCGCGCGCGTGGTGAAGCAGCGCGAAGAGGCGCGGAGTCAGCGCGATGAACAAAAGCCGAAGCCATAATGACTTTGGCGAGCAAAGCTTTTGGAGTGCGGCGGCTTGACGCCGCTTTTGAAATCCCAATGGAAGCTACTCAATCGCTAAATCAGATCGATTGGCCGCATGCGCCGGTGCACCGCCTGGACTCCAGCGGCGTTTATATGATTACCGCTTCTACGCTGCAGAAACAGCCCTTCTTCTCTTCCTCGCAAAAACTGGATGTCCTTCAACGGGAACTACTTGCATTAGCAAAGAAGTATGAATGGAATCTTCACGCGTGGGCAGTTTTTCCGAATCATTACCACTTCATCGCGCGGAGCGAAAACGAGGTTCCACGTCTCCGCGAGTTTCTCAGCCATCTTCACACGGTCACAGCTTCGAAGATAAACCAGTTAGATGAGTCCAGAGGCCGACGAGTTTGGTATAACTTCTGGGACTCGAAGCTCACTTATGAGCGATCCTATTTCGCGCGGCTAAGTTATGTTCATCGAAATCCAGTCAAGCACGGACTCGTGGCTATGGCTAATCAGTACCGTTGGTGTTCCGCGGCGTGGTTCGAGCGCACCGCATCGCCTGCTGTAGTAAAAACAATCTACGGATTCAAAACAGACTTGCTCAATGTTGGCGACGATTATTAGAAAGCGGCGTCAAGCCGCCGCACTCCAAAAAGGGGACCCCATGCAACCAAAGAGACTTCTGACAATACTGTGCACCATTGCGGTCTTAGCATTTGCAGCGACCGCGCAAACACATCACCCGCTCAAGCTCGACGACCTTGCGCGTTTTCGCAACGTGAGCGACCCGCAGATTTCGCCTGACGGTCAGTGGATCGCTTACACCGTTTCAACCATCGACGTGAAGGAAGATAAGAGCAGTACCCATATCTGGATGGTGAAGTTTGACGGCACGAACGATCGGCAAATCACTTTTAGCAACGACGGCGAAGGTTCGCCGCGCTGGAGCCCGGATGGAAAGTACCTTTCGTTCACTTCGGGAAGATCGTCGGGCAAGCAAGGCGTGCGGCAGCCAAATTTGGTTGCTCGATCGCAGCGGTGGCGAAGCTTATCAACTGACTGAATTCAAAGGTCGATTGCAAGGTTACGAATGGTCGCCTGATTCCAAACGTATTGCGGTGCTGATTGGCGATCCCGATCCCGATGCTCCTGATCCGAGTGCCACGCCGGCGCCCGGCACGCCGCCGAAACCTCCAAAGCCCATCGTCATCGATCGCTATCGCTACAAGCAGGACGTTCAGGGTTATCTGCTGTCCGGGCGTCACACTTACATCTATCTGTTCGATATTGCGTCGAAGAAACTCGATCGTTTGACGAAGAGCAAATGGGATGAGTCATCGATCTCATGGTCGCCTGACGGAACCAAGATCGCTTTCATGAGCTACCACTCCGACGATCCCGATCGCGATCCGGCGGCTCAGCTTTACGTGGCAAACGCACAACCCGGCGCGACCGAGAGACTCCTAACCACGCCTGACAATCGCGCCAGCCGCGCGCGGCCGGAATGGTCGCCGGACGGGAAATGGATCGCGTTTCTCGAGGGCGATGAAAAAAAGTATGGCGCCTACAGCATGGAGCATTTGCTGATGGTGCCATCCGACGGCAGCGCCGCGCCGACGCGCGTGAAGGCGACGGAAGATCTCGATCGTGGCGTTGGCGGTTTGCGCTTCTCTGGCGATTCACTGATGGCGACCGTCACGGATGACATGTCGGTCTATCCGATCGCAATTAAGAACAACGCGGTGACGCGTTTGCTCGATCGGCCGGTCGTTGTTTCCAACTTGTCGATGGCTGGCGGCCACACGGTTCTGCTTTCCGGGAACGACATGAAGCCGACTGAGATTTACGCGATGGGAGGCAAGAAGCTGCGGCAGCTAACTCATCAGAATGACGCATTGATGAGCGAGCTTCAGCTTGGCGAGACCGAAGAAGTCAGCTTCAAAAGTAAGGACGGAACCGAAGTTCACGGCCTGCTCACTTATCCGGCCGGCTATGTGAAAGGGACCAAGGTGCCGTTTCTTCTCCGCATTCACGGCGGCCCGAACGGACAAGATCAGCATTCGTTCGCGACCGAGCGCCAAGTCTTTGCCGCAAACGGCTACGCGGTGCTGGCGGTGAATTATCGCGGCAGCTCAGGCCGCGGCCAGAAATTCTCACGCGCGATTTTTGCTGACTGGGGAAATTACGAAGTACAGGATTTGGAAGCCGGCGTCGATCACGTGATCGCCATGGGCGTCGCCGATCCCGATCGCATGGGCGTAGGCGGCTGGAGCTACGGCGGGATTCTCACCGATTACATGATCGCGACCGACACGCGCTTCAAAGGCGCCACCAGTGGCGCGGGCACAGCGTTCACCGTCGCGTTCTACGGAACCGATCAGTACATCATTCAATACGATTACGAGATTGGGCCGCCCTGGAATCCGAAGGCCTGGGAAACTTACGTCAAGATCTCTTATCCATTCCTGCACGCCGATCGCATCAAGACGCCGACGCTGTTCCTTGGCGGCGAGCGTGACTTCAACGTTCCTGTGCAGGGCGGCCAGCAGATGTACCAGGCGCTGCGCAGTCTCGGCATCGAAACTCAACTCGTGATCTATCCGAATGAATTTCACGGCATCACGCGCCCGAGTTACGTGAAGGATCGCTACCAGCGATATCTGGATTGGTACGACAAGTACGTGAAGGGCAACAAGCAGCCGGTGAAGAATGTGGCGGAGAGTCAGTAGGCGTTAGCCCGGCACTCCAAAAATCTTTGGCACCAATTCAGGCGCAAAGTTGAATTTCAATTCACGCTGCGGAGTTTGATCGAGTTGGGGCGGCGTGACTTCGGCGTCGAAGTGCATCACGATTTCACCAGTGCAGCGCGGGTTGACGCTCGCATCGACATGCACGTGCAGGCCGTCTTCCTTGACTGAAATAGTCGCCGGCTTTTCGCCGAGCTCATGGGAATTGTAAGCAGCATCGACCATCGTCGTGTTAGAAATCGTTGCCACGATGCGCCGATCCGTGATCGCGAACGCGCCGGAAAATTTTCCAGTCGCACTACCGCTGAATCCTGGCGCAGTCCCTTTGCGCCGCACCGTCACCGCGACGCCTTCATCAAAGAAGATTACTTGTTCACGATCAATCTCATCACGCAGCGCCTGAGGCATTGCGCCGACCTTGAACATTCGATAGCGCAGCGTCTTTGACATGCGCGAAACTGTACTCTAAGGTCTGCGGCGGAAACAAGATTCAAGCCATGGGCCAGACGCTTCTCTTCCGTTGGTTCGGCGTCGGAAAGATTCCGCCGCAGTGGCGAGCTACGATCGAATCTGAGGGCGTTGTGCAGATAGATGAAGGCATCGGCGCATCGCTCACTTATCGCGACTTCATAGCTCCGGGAAAACGATATGGGTGGCGGAAGGTGGCGTTCACTGGCTCAGTCGTCTTAACGAAGAGTCGCTTTCTAGCATTTCAGTATGGGAATCCAGCGATCAATGTTCCGTTGTCGGATGAGCGCTTCCAAAAACTGCAGATCTCAACCGAAGGCACCGACACGCTGTTGATTTCATTCGACCCGAGTCTCTTTCACAATGATTGGTAAGGAACGATGGAATACCGATTCCGCACAACACTTGCTTCATTATTTTTGAAAAACCTGGAAGCTAACCAATGAATTTTCTTCGCACACTGCTCATCATTTTGCTATCCACGCTCGGGACTGGTACCGCGAGCGCGCAGACGCCGACGCTTGTCGGCGACTGGAAAGGTGAATCGATTTGCGTCGGTGAAGTCGGCGCGTGCAAGGACGAACAGGTCGTCTATCACATTACGGTCGATCCATCTGACGCGACAAAAGTGAAGATTGCCGCGGACAAACTCGTCAACGGTAAGCCCGAATTCATGGGTGACATTCACCTGAAATACGACGCGAGCAAGAACACTCTGGTCGGCGAACTGGAAAGCCCGCGCTATCACGGCGTCTGGGAATTCACCGTCAAAGGCAACATGATGTGGGGCACGCTGAGTTTGCTTCCTGAAAGAAGAATCGGGCGACAAATCCGAGTAACCAGAGACGAATCAAGTAAGGGCAACGCGACAATGACTGAACACGCTACCGGAACATTCGAAGTGAAACTTGCACCGCAAGACGACAAGTCAAGCGATTCGTCGATGGGACGAATGACGATCGATAAGCAGTGGCAAGGTGAGATGGTCGGTACCAGCAGGGGCCAGATGCTGACGGGCGGTGATTTCAAAACCGGTTCCGCCGGTTACGTCGCGATGGAAAAATTCAGCGGCACAATCAAGGGTCGCAAGGGATCGTTCATCTTTCAACACACCGCGACGATGACCGCGGGCCAAGGCGATCTCACAATTACGGTTGTTCCGAATTCGGGAACTGAAGATTTGAAGGGAATAGCTGGGAAGCTGACGATCAAGATCGAGGGCGGAAAGCACTACTACGATCTTGAATACTCGGTCGCACCTTAGTTACGGTTCGATTCATTCAAAAGAGCTTCGGCGCGATGAAGATATTGCGCCGCCTGTCGCCAGTGAATTGCGACGGTGTAAGGAACGTTGGCTCGCAAGGCGACATCGGCCGGCGTAGAACTCTCGTCGCCAAACTTCAAAGCAGAAACGTGAATGACGCGCGGATGATCGATCTTCCGCCACCAAAAGAGACCGTCACGATAAGAAGCCAGCGCGTTGATGAGTTCATTCTTCAATTTGCTGGCGGGCATCTGCGACACGAGCGGTTGCAACTGCGCGGTCACATCTCGCAATTCCGATTCGAAAGTTTGCAAAGGCACACGCGCCAGACGGCCATTTTCTTCAAATTCTCCCAGCGAGCGATAGACGATTACTCTGGCCTCCAGCCGTTTTAGGGCGGCGACGGCGCTCGCGTTCTTGTCGCTGTTAACGTTCGCGAAGCTGTTCGCCGGGTTGAGCCGCGCAATCGATTGAGCGCGCGTGACCGCGGGCATTAAGAAGCAGGAGAGCGCGGCGGCGCCGACGACTAAATACGATGAGAGAAAGGTTCTTTTCATGGGGCAATGCGTCTGCCGAAGACGCTCTCCGCAAAGCTCGTGCCTGTTGCTTATTCGTTGGTGCGCGACGGCTTGCTCAATTGTTTGCGTATTTACGCCGCGGCATTACGGTACAAACGTAAAGCTGCCGCATCGAACGGGAGCAGATCGACCCGAACCGGAGCAGCCATTCAAATCAGCGTTGCAAGCTCTAGAAACTCGCAATATCATGCGCGTTCCATCAGGAACAAAGGACTAGCCATGAATCGACCTTCCGAAACCGAGTACGCACCTTACTATCAGAGCTACATCGATCAAGTCAGCGAAGCAGACATCTTGCCGGTGCTGCGCTCGCAGATGGACGAGTTGGATGTGCTGCTGGGCAGAGTTGAACCGCATCAGGAGACGTATCGTTACGCCGAAGGCAAGTGGAGCATTCGCGAGATCGTCGGTCATCTGATCGACGGCGAGCGGGTGTTTGGCTATCGCGTGTTCTGCATCGCGCGCGGCGAGCAACAGAACCTGCCGGGCTTTGATCAAGATGATTACATGCTGACCGCACCGTACGATCGAATTGACTTGGAAGATTTGCTTAGCGAGCTGCGGTTGATCCGTCTGGGAAATCTCGCGATGTTTCGCACGCTGGATGAAGAATCCTGGTCGCGCAGGGGTGTGGCCAACAACAACTCAGTTTCCGTGCGCGCGTTGGCATTCATCATGGCTGGGCACTTGCGCCATCACATGAATGTGCTGCGTGAGCGGTATCTAAACAGTCTGCCGGCCCAGCCAGATTCAACCGAAGCGAGCGCGTCCTAACAGACTGAATTAGCCACAGATGGACACAGATCTGCACAGATCAAGTCAGAATAAATACGGACGCTTCTCGATCTTATCTGTGTCGATCCGTGTTCATCTGTGGCTCCTGATTATCGTGGCAGGTTGCGCGCTGGCGCTGGCGCAGCCACCGATTCGCGATTACCGCCGCGCGCACGAGCGACAAATTCTTGACGAGTTCACCCGGCTCCTCGCGCTTCCCAACATCGCCTCCGACCGAGCAAATATCAGACGCAACGCTGAATTCATTCGCGATATGATGCAGCGGCGCGGATTGAACCCGCAGTTGCTCGAAGGCAAGACTGCCGACACGCCACCTGCCGTTTACGGTGAATGGAAAGTTCCAGGCGCGACGCACTCGATCATTCTTTACGCTCACTACGATGGGCAGCCGGTGGATCCGAAGGCGTGGACTGCGTCTCCACCTTTCCAGCCGACTTGGTGTAGCGCGGCCATGGAATCCGGCGGACAGATTGTCAGCTTGCCGTCCGTCGGCGAGATCAATCCCGAGTGGCGACTGTACGGGCGCTCGGCGTCGGATGACAAAGCCGGCGTGATGGCGATCCTCACCGCGTTCGATGCACTAAAGG
>JAJPKD010000114.1 GCA_021323895.1 Acidobacteriota bacterium
CTATAGCTCTTGTGGTCTAGAGAAAACGGCGCACAACATCTTGCTATATAAACTTAATTGAAAAGGTTGTCAACAATTTATTCAAAAAAGTTTTACGAGCGCGTCGGTGGTCGAGCCGCGTTGTGAGTGCATTTGCAAGCTCCGATGAACATCATCGTCGTCTCGATCGCGTGATCGTTACAGACGTGTTGAGTGAGATCGGAAGAGACGAGCGAGTTGAAGATCGTTATCTGAAGAGAGGTGTGAAGAGCCAACCGTCATGACGATCGATGCCATAGTATGTCAAGACTGAGTTGCGTCGGCTGCGACTCGTAACTCCGATGAATGGACCGGACGAATTTGCGGAATCGTCTTCCCCTCCGGGAGCAGCCGAAGTCGATTCAGTATCGAGCACGTTCACCATCTGTGGGACGACCTGAGCCAGGCGCACCATGTCACCGCGCGGGATCGGAGGCGTGCCGCCGGAATATACAGTCAGAGATTTCACAAAGCTCGCCACGTCTTGCGACGTTGGTTCGATCTGCTTCCATTCACCGGAAGATGTAAGCGGATCTTTCGCTGCTTCGGTCCGCAGGATTTGCAGTTTCTTCGTGCCGCGAGGAATTCCTTCCAGCAAATCATCAATCGAATTCGGTAGCGAAGTGGTGCCCTGCGCGCCCTTGTAGCGATAGTACGACCGAATGGCATCGGCGACCTGTTCACCGCGGAAAATGGCCTCTTTTTCGCGTTCCCGCTGCGCCTGTTGGCGCACATTTTCGCTGGCGGCTAGCGCAAAAAGCGCGAGCAAACTCATGACCAACAGCAACGCGACCATCATATAGCCGCCTTCGGACCGAATTCGCGAAACGTTTGGTTTGGTTTCCCTGCACATAGCTTACTGAGGCTCGTCATCGGTTCTGACGGGCGGACGATAGGGTCCGGTCGAGGTTTGATCGGTGCTGAACGGAATCGTCGTCGTGATCTTCAAAGTCGTATCGATCACTTTCACTTCTCTTTCCGAAATGCTCACGATGCGAAAGCGACCGCCAATCACATCGCCGCGTTGGACGTTCATCACTTCCTTGCTGGCTTTGTCTTGCAATACGGCGGTGTCGTTGAAGTGAGGCTTTCCAATGATGCCGACGTAACTGAAATTGGGAACGGGCGGCGGCGTCACGGTCAAGGTCAACGTGTTCGAATAGAGTTTGCCGTCGCTGCTGCGCGCCATGATTGATCGGGTTCCGGGATTCGTGATCATTCCCATCGGCACCGTGGTGAACAGTTGCTGCGCGCTGACAAAACGCGTCTGCATCTCGCGGCCATCGATCACGATCTTGACCGCGGGGGTGAACTTGTCGCCCATCACCTGCAGACTGAAATCCGCGGGCGTGCGCGCGAAGACGCTCGGCGGTGAAACCGCGGATGCGACTAACGGCGGTGTGGGTGTCGGACTTGGCGTCGGAATGTAAACCGGTTTCGGCGTTGGTGGCGGCGGTTCGTAGAAAGAAAAGATATTTCGATCAGCTTCTGAAACTGCAGGCACTGTGCCGTTGTAGCTAATCGGTTGATAGATCGATAAATCCTCTCCACCCTGATCGCCGGGAGTGGGTTGCGGACCAGGAGCAGTTCGCGGCGTCGGCGATGGACGCGTTCCCGCTACGTTATTCGATGATGGCTTTGACGATCCTCCAAAGAAGACATAACCCAGCACGATGATAGCGACGAGCCCGAGCGCGCCCGCGGCAATCATCTTCTTTTTCTCGTTCGGGTTGTTTGGATCGGAGACCTTCATAACTAGTTCGATGCCGCGGGCTTTGCTTCCGGACGTTGAAAATATGTCGCCATGTCCATGCGCAAACTCACGAGCGCAGTCTTGCCGCCGCTCACCGGACGATTTGCTGGTCCTCGGCCGGGTTGAACGATGGTTTCCTCAGGCGTACCTGACTGCGTCACCCGCTCAAGTTCGACCGCATTAATGATCAAGAACTGGCGGCTCGTTTCGATATCGCGCACGAAATGCCGCACGTTTTGATAAGGACCTTCAACGGTAACGCTGACGGCAATTCCCGGATAGATGCTCTGCCATTTCGCGTGAGTCTGCTTTTCGGCCGACGCCGTCGGTTGCACCTGTTGCTTCGACCCGACCTGTTCCAACGGCGCGTAGCTCGGGCCGGCCGTGTTTCGCAAACCGTTACTCTTGATTAGATTGTTGAGGACGGTGTAGAGCGACATGCGTCCGGAACTCTCAGCCGGCAACCAGTTGCTTTCGAAATCTTCCAGACTCGCGTTGATCTTGTTGACGCTATCGCTGGTGCTCTGATTTTCCTGAAGCAGTACACCTGAAGTTTGACGCTGCGCTTGCAGACGCGCGCGATCAGCTTCGGCATTCTTCAGACGCGATACCGCCGGCACATAAAAATAGACGTAAGCGAAGATCGTCAGGATCAAAAGCAACGCCGCGCCGGCCAGTCCTATCAATTCCTGAAGACCAATCATGTTCAGCGCCGGCGAGCGCTTCATCTGATCGAAGCGAATAGGAATCTGTCGTCGCGAAGGCACGGCAGGTTCGGGCATGGGCCGGTCCTGGCTCATCGAATCTTGCCTCCTTCGCTCGCGGTATCGACGGTTCGTTTCGCATTAGGCTCGATCGCGAAGCCGGCGCGCGGCACGTAGTGCACATTCAGTTCGTATTCGGATCCGGTTTCGCCCTTGCCGCGCTGCGGATTTTGCGACACGAGATCCGCCTGAAAAACTCCTTCCGACTCCATCTGCTGAATCATCTCAGTCACCGTTGTCGGAGATTTGCTCGCAACCACCAGGTCGAGATCGGCTGCCGGCCGATCGCCCTGCATCCGCACTTCTTTCACAGTGATGCGCGTTACGCGAATACCGCCGGGCAGTGAAGCTTCGAGATCGGCAAACAGACGTGCCCAGGAAAATTTCTTGCGATCGACCAGTGAATGCGCGTACTTCAAATCGCGTTTTTGATCCGCGCTCAAAGCAGTCGCAACCGCCTGCGCGTGCTTCATCAACGCGTCGTTGTCTTTGCGCAGATTCGCGACGTCGCGCTCGGTCTCCTGAATCTTCGCGTTCGTGCGAAAAGTCGATTGCGCAATGAGAAGGAGGCCGACGATCGACGCGAGTGCGACCAGCGCCGTCACCGTCCACGGAAGCGCTCGATTGCGAAAGGGATTGCTGGCAAGGTTTAGTTTTGCGGTCATGCCTGGTACAGCTTCGGGACTTCACGAAAAGGATACACGCCCCGCGCGAAGTGGCGCAAATTGGATTTCGGGATCGCTGCGCCTGCAAAGCTTACACGCTGATAGATGAAGAAGGTTGCGGGAAAAGATGGCTCGCGTCACGCGCTGGCGGTCATTTCCAGGCGATCGAGCTTTAGATAAAGGCCACGCCGAGTCAGTCCGAGTTCACGGGCCGCGCGCGAGATGTTGCCATTGTGCTTGCGCAAGGCTTCGGAAATCATCCGCCGCTCAACTTCGGCGAGCGCATCGGCCAGCGTCACATTTTGCAAAGGCACTGTCATTTTCGCGCCGCTTCCGATCGAAGTAACACTGCCCGCCGGAGCTGCCGGCGCACCCATGCGGCGCAATTCAGGCGAAAGCTGTTCAGGCGTGATCACCGTTCCGTCTTCGGCGCGCGCGATCACCCGCTGCACTTCGTTGCAGAGTTGGCGCACGTTGCCGGGCCAGTCCGCGACCATCAGAAGATCGATCGCCTGCGATTGGATTTGAATGTCGCGGCGGCCGAACTTTGCCGAGTAGTGATTGACGTAGTAGTTTACAATGGTGGGAATTTCTGAGCGGCGCTCGCGCAACGGCGGCACACGCAGGCGGATCACATTGAGTCGATAGTAAAGATCTTCGCGAAACTTTCCCTGCGCGACCATCTCTTCGAGATCGGTGTTCGTTGCCGCAATGATGCGCACATCGACTTTTGCGGGACGTTGTTCGCCGAGCGGTTGAATCTCACCTTCCTGCAAAAAGCGCAAGAGCTTCGGCTGCACGTCAATCGGGAGATCGCCAATCTCATCGAGAAACAAAGTCCCGCCGGTCGCGGTACGGATTACGCCGTCGGAATCTTTGACTGCGCCGGTAAACGCGCCGCGTCGATAACCAAACAGGTAGCCTTCCGAAAGCTCCTTCGGCACTGCCGTGCAATTGAACGGCACGAAGATTTTGTCGCGGCGCGAAGAAAGCGCGTGAATAGCGCGCGCCACCAATTCCTTGCCTGTGCCCGACTCGCCCGTCACCAGCACCGTCACATCCGACGATCGAATCTTGTGAACCTCTTCGACGAGGCGGGTCATGGCCGGACTGGAGTGAATGAAGCCAGGCATCAGGCTGGCTCCGGCCAGAGCGCCTTCCTCACTTGAACTGCTCGTGCCGCGCGTCTGTTCGCGCAAGGCGCAAACATCCATGCCTAACGCGACGACGCGCAACAACGGATCGAGCGAGAGTTCGCCGGACAACTTCGCGCGATCACGCGGCGATACGAGGAGCGTGGCCGGCGGCGCATTGGTAGGCTTCAGGGTAATGACAGCGGTGTCGTGCTTCTGCGCAAACGATTCCGTCTGTTTGTCGGTCTTGGCAGCGAAGCCCGTGGCCAACCTTTCGCCTTCAGCTTTGTCGCAACCATGCGCGATCACGACTCGCTGAGTCTCGCCTTCGGGTTCAACAATCAGGATGCGGCGACAGTTTGTTTCCTGACGGATGACCGCGGCTAGTTCGTGCAGAAGCAACTCTCGCGAGGCGACAGCTTCTGCCAACCGCAACGTTAAGAGTTGTGCGACGGTTTCGCTTTGCTGAATTGACTCAGTAGCCGTGCGATCCAATTCGACTGCCGCATGTTCAGCTTTTTCGAGATCGACGCGCGCGCCCAACTCGCGGAAGATGTTCACGGCGCGCGTCAGATGTTCAGTGGCGCGATCCGGCTGAGCCAGGGAATACGCACGGCCCAATTCGTAATGCGCGCGCGCGCTGCGATAACGATCGCCCAGCAGATCAAAAATTGAGACGCTGCGGCCAAAATGCTGCGCTGCCAAACCGGCGTCGCCGTTCGCCATCTCGAGCAAGCCTTGCAAGCGTTGCGCTTCACCCGCGAACAACAGATCCGTTTCGGAATCGGTGATTAGTTGGCCAACCGATTCTAAATTGGTTGACGCTTCCGTTTGGTTACCGCTCATTAATGAAGCTTCGGCGAGCAACAAGCGCGACTCACAGATCGCCTGGCGGTCGCCAATCAATTCGGCTAGTTGCAACGCCTCCTCTGCTTGCTGGAGCGCTTCCGCGCTCAAACCCATCGCGAGATAGCACCGCCCCAGAGTGCGATGCGTCTGACAGCGATACCAGTTGTGACCCTTCTCAGTAGCGAGCATCACCGCGCGTTCCAGATAGCTGTGCGCTTCATCAAAATCACCGCGCAGCATCAACAACTCGCCGAGCGAATCGAGGATCATCGGCAGCTCTTTGCCGCTGTCATCAAACTCAGTGGCGATCGTGAGCGCGCGTTCCAAAGCATCCTGCGCGCGATCCCATTGCCCGAGCAGAACCAAATTAATGCCGAGATTGTTGTAGCCTTCCGCAGCGCTCGCCTTGTGATCGGTTCGTTCGTAGTAAGCGATCGCTTTTTCGAGGTAGCGAATGCCCTGTTGCGGCCGTTTGAGGAACCAGCACGCGCCGGCCATGTTCGCGAAGATGCGGCCGAGCATGTAACTCGCCGGATGATCGCCGATCAGTTTCGTCGCCTGATCAAAATTCTCGAGCGCAGTTTCGTAATTGCCCTCGTGAACATCGGCCGTAGCCAAACCAAAATAAGCTTCCGCCAATCCACGCCAGTCGCCCGTCAACCGATAGCAGTCCAGCGCGCGCCGCGAGTAATCACGCGCGATGGGATATTCCGTGATGTTGCGATAGACACGCGCCAGCGCAGCGTAAGCTGCCCCGGCCTCCGCACCTTCTTCGGGAACTTCGCGCAGCGTTGTTTGCAGGATTGAGATTGCCTTGGGATGGTCGCGATTGTAGTTGTGAGCGAGCGCAATCTGAATTCGCAACCGTGCGCTGAGCGCGTCATCGAGTTTCGCGCGCATCTCGGGATCTTCGTACATCGAGACCGCGTCGAGCGATTCATGAAAATGTCCCTGCATCTCGAGCGCGATCGAGAGGAACAAACGCGCCTGGGCCAATGACGCAGGATGGGAACGCGCTGCCGAAAGGATTGCGTTGAGCCGAGCGCGCGCCTCGCTGCTCAGTCCCTGATCGAGCAAGTCGCGCACGATCTCAAGCTCGCTCGTCAGCGCTGCGGACGAGACTTTGCCTCCCTGCGAGCGCAGGCGCACACGGGCCCGTTCCAGATCGACGACGGCGTTATTCGGGGTGGGCTTGTCTTTGCTCAAGAAGGCAAACTCCGCTCGGAAGTAAAGGCGCGACTTTATTGAACAGCTTTGAGCTATCAATAAAAGGTTAATTAATCGTGCTTTTCACGTTCGAATCGTCAGGGGCAGACGAAACGTGAAATTAGAAACCAGCAGCAGCGGCGGAAACATAGCACAGACTGGCAGCCGGGTCACTAGATTCGTTCCCTGGTAGTATGCGTTAGATTTGTTCACAGTTTGCGCGCGTAACTTGTAGATCGATCGAAAGCTGCGCGAGTGATCACGGCCTTTTCGAATTGACGTGCTAGCGATTGATGGGCTGTGGTTCACGCATTAAGCGTCGCGCGAATCCTGCCGAGGAACGGTTCGATCTCGAGAGGCTTGGCAAAGATTTCGTCGCAGCCTGCGGCCAGCGCATCGCGCGTCACGTCTGAAGTCGTAAAGGCACTCACGGCAAAGATCGGTGTTTGCGCGAGCGAGTGTCGCTGTCTGATTTGGCGAGTTGCTTCCACGCCGTCCAATTCAGGTAGCGCGAGATCCATCAGGATCAGATCAGGATGGACACGGTTTGCCTGGCGCAATCCCTCTTTGCCGTCGCCGGCCTCGACGACCATGTAGCCTTTCGCGCGCAGCAACGACGACAACAAAGTTCGCGTGTCCGGATAATCTTCGACGATCAGGATTATTGGAGTTTGACGTTTCAGCATGGGCCTTCTCTCCGCTTGCGCTCGTGAGCCGAGTTCCGAACAGTAGGGGAAGGCTTCCAAAGGGTTTGGTAAACATAACGTCCATGGCTTTCGAGATCAATAGATAGTTCGGCTCGAAGTCTTCTAATTTGATTATGGTCCGCGGGCTTGGTGCCCAGACCGAGGCTTGCTGATTATTGGCGAATCAGCAGCCAGGCGATGAACGAACTGGCGACCGCCAGCGCGGCGCCGACCATCATTAACCGGCGACATCCGAAGACGAAGCATTCGTCGATGGCTTCTTTGATGGTTGCGCGCGTGGTCTGATCGACGCTCTTGGGAATCTCCATGGCCGCAAGGTTGATGCGCTGCCGATCGATCGAGGCGCGAACTTCCGGCGCCATGGCGAGCTGATTCAATCGCGCGTCCAGGCATCGATTGAACGCGTGAAACATGATCAGGCCAAGCACGGCAATCGCCAGCAACCCAGCGGTGCGCGAGACTGCGTTGTTGATTCCGGAAGCGATACCGGCGCGATTCTGTCGCACCGAATTCATCACCGTCGTGGTCAAAGGCGCGACGCTAATGGCCAGCCCGAAGCCGAGCACGACCACGGCGGGAAAGAAAGTTGTCCAGTAGGTGCCGCCGAGTTTCGGTCGAATGAAGAGCGCGAATCCGATCGCCGCAACGATAGGTCCAACGACCAAGGGCCAGCGCGAACCGTATTTCTTTACCAACCCGCCTGACCAACGCGACAAGCCGAACATGATCAGAATGAAAGGGAGCGATGCCGCGCCGGCGCTGGTCGGTGAGTAACCTTGCACTTGAATCAGATTCAGCGGCAGGAAGAAGAGAGTTCCCGCCAAAGCCGAATAGAGAAACAGGGTAAGCACGTTGGCCCCGGTGAAGTTGCGCGACTTGAAGAGTCCGAGCGGCATCATCGGATTGCGAATGCGCGCTTCGACAATCACAAACGCGACACCGACGACTAAGCCAAGTGTCAGCGTTACGCAAACAAGCGCGCTGCGAAAACCGAGACGCGATGATTCGATCAAACCGAAGACGATGCCGCCGAGACTCAGCGTTGCCAGCGCTGCGCCGATCAAATCGAGCTTTATCTCGTCTTCTTCATCGCGTCTCTCGGCGACAAACCAAAGCACCAGCAACAAAACGCCCGCCGCAATCGGGACGTTGAGAAAGAAAACCGCGCGCCATGAAACGTGTTCGATGAGCCAGCCGCCGAGCAACGGACCAAGCGCGGTCGTGATCGCAGTCGCGCCCGACCACGTGCCGATCGCGCGGCCGCGCTCTTCTTCACCGAAAGTCGCGCTGATGATCGCCAGACTTCCCGGGACCAGCAGCGCGCCCCCGACGCCTTGCGCCGCGCGCGCAACGATCAATTGATGAATGTTCGGCGCGAGGCCACACCAAACTGAAGCGAGCGCGAACAGAACGACGCCGATTGCGTATATCTTCTTGCGACCAAATTCGTCACCGAGCGATCCGCCAAGCAGCAGGAGCGCCGCGAGAAACAGTGTGTAGGCTTCGACCACCCACTGCACATCGGTGACCGTGGCGCTGAGATTTTGCTGTAGCGCGGGCAGCGCGACGTTCACCACCGTGCCGTCGATAAAGACCATGCTCGACCCGAGGATGGTCGCCGCTAGAGTCCAGCGACGCTTCGCCTTGGCGCATTCCTTCGAAGACTTGCCCGAGGTGATGACGCCCTCATCACATGGTGAACGCAGCAGATTCATGAATGGAACAAGAGTAGCATCGCCCTGCTGATGAATCGAGAAAAGAAAAACGCCGCTCGCTTTCACGAACGGCGCTCTTCCTTGTTGGTTGAACGTATCTCTTGATCCGGTCGCTAACGCTTCCGGTACTGACACTTAGTACCTAATCCGCACGCTGAAACTACCGCTGTTGTCGCTGTAGTCGTCATCGTTAATAGCCAGGAACAAGCGACCATCGGTCGGCACAGTCGTCGTCAGGCTGCTTCCGATCAAATAGGCCTGGCTCATTTGTCCATTCGGCAATCGGATGTAAGCGATCAGCGCGCCCACGCCCGCAGTCGGAACCGGCCGCACGTTGATACCGATACCGCTGGTACGCGCGCCGTCCGGGGTGACTTCGCCAACGCGACGGCCGGCGACGATCGTTCCGGTTGCCGCAAAGATGATTTGATCGCCGGCGCGCACATCGATGCCGGTGTCGGTGCCGCGCGAAGTGCCGGGGACGTTGATCGTAATTTCCTGCGGAGTGCGAACCCGATCGCGATCGCGATTGTCTCGATCGCGTGAACGAATTCTTCCCGGATATTCGTCACTAACATCTCCGCCTAAGCCTCGCTCGCTCCGAATCTGCACGTTGAAGCTGCCGCGCGCATCCGTGTACGAGCCGCGATTGGCCGTAAGATACAAGCGGCCGCTTCGGTCAGCGGTGAATTCGCGCGACGAACCCAGTTCGATTATGGGCGCGCGCGGATCGTCGCCGATCGCGCCGATCAGCTTTCCTTCGGCGGCGTTGGGCAAGGGCGCAGTTGGATCAGTGGAACGTAAACCATCGGGTGTGATCCGGTTGCGGCCAACGGTGATCACGCCTGAAGCGTTGACCTGGACCCGCGTACCGCGACGCACGTACACGCCGCTGTCGATCCAATTCGAATCGAGAGTTACCTGAACGTTGTGAGTATCGTAACGGCCTTCATCGAGCGAGCGACCTTCGATCTCGATGCGATCGATTTCCTCAGGACGAAAATATTGAATGTCGCCCTCGTCGCGGCGATTGCGATCTTCGGTGCGCGGGTTATTCACCGAGTACCGCGGCTCGACGCGCACCACGAATCGGCCGTTCACAAAGCCGAGCAAAGTCCCCTGAATCGTGCGTCCATCGCGCAAGTAAATGGTATCCGCGGCAGCGAGTGTGGCCGCTCCAACCATGATCACCAGAACAAGTAGAATCCTTCTTATCATCTTCGGTCCTTTCAGTTAATGACACGCTTCCATCGATTTTCATCGATTCGTTCAGGAGAGTCAGAGGGAAGATTGTGTGAATAAGCTTAGCGCGAGGGACGCCCCACTGACAAGAGTTGATGCGGCTCAGCCGCCGCACAGTGCGGAAAGGCTTTGCCTGTCCGCTGCCTGTGACAAAAAAGAGATGAGGCTGGGCCTACGTTTAGAGGCATAGCCTCATTTGCCTTGATGCCTCACCGCACTGGGCGGCGGCAAAGCCGCTTACAGATTCACTTCGTCAGTTCATCCGCAACTTCATTCGCGTCGAAGACCTTGCGCAGGACCTCAGTCATCGCGCGCACGTCAACCGAAATTGCCCGGTTCACGGATTCATCATAGATGTAATCGCCAACCAGCGACTGAATGTTGCCATCGAAGATCAGCCCGATCAGTTCGCCGTTCTTATTAATCGTCGGCGAGCCTGAGTTGCCGCCGATGATATCGTCGGTCGTGACGAAATTGAATGGCGTGCTCGGATTAACTTTGGCTTTGCGCTCCATCCAACGCGGCGGCAGGTTATAAGGAAATTCGTATTTGAATTTCGCTGCGCGATCGTACAAGCCACCCAGCGTGGTAAACGGCGTCACGCGTTTGCCGTTTTCCATGTAGCCCTTCACCGCGCCATACGAAAGGCGGAGCGTAAACGTCGCGTCGGGATAAAGCTTCGTGCCCTCTGTGTCGAACTTCGCGCGGGCAATCTTGGCGTAATTAGTGCGTTCGACACTGACGACTTCGTTTTCATAACGCGATCGCAGTTCGCGCGAACGGGGATCGATCAGCCGCGCCAGGACGATCATCGGATCGGTGGAATCCGCGATAGCTTTGGCGCCACCTGCCGCCAACGCCTTTCGATAGGCAACGTCTTTGAGCTTCGTTCCTTCGATCAATTCAGCAGCGCGGGCTTCCGGCGTCTTGCCGTTCAAGACTTGCTTCACCAGAGCATTGTCTGCGCCCAGCAGCTCGACCATATAGGCAAGCGAATCAGCCAGCTTCAACTTTTCGAAATCGTCATGAATCGGTGCAGGTGAATAGAGACCCTGTTCGAGCGAGGCCCGCCGTGCGTCAGTGAACTCAGGCAGGCGTTCAGCGTTCGGCTTTTGATTCTCAGCGGCGAGACGAACCAAAGTTCGCGCCATCCCGAAGTAAGTCGTGTTGAAGCCGCCGGCGAGATCGAAGATGCGCCGCTCTTTCGCGTAAACAGCGTAATCGCGATGCGCTTTCGCAATCGCGTCCCAGGCATCGCCGTACATTTTCTGTCGTTCCGGATTCGCGGTTATCGATTTGCGCAGCGCATCCTCCTCGCGCTGTTTGCGGTCTATCAAGGCTTTGTCTTTCAAGCCCTGGATGCGCCCGCGATAAACCTTCAAACTGTTCTGAATGCTGTTGAGTTCGTTTTGCGCCTGGCGCGTCTGCTCTTCGCCCATGGTCATGTATTTCTTGAGCATGGCTTCGCGGCGCTCCATCAAACGCAAAATGATCGGGATGCTCATGTCGCGCAACTCCGGCAAGTGCGCCACCGTGAACAGCCGCGAAGTCGAACCGGGATTGCCAATCACGAACGCGAGGTCGCCTTCCTTGGCTCCCGCGGTTGACCACTTGAAGTAGCTGGCCGGCTGCACGGGCTGATCGTTTTCATACACGCGCACCAGCGCCATATCGATATTGAAGCGTGGGAAATTGAAGTTGTCGGGATCGCCGCCAAAGAACGCTGCCTGAAATTCCGGCACGAACACCAGTCGCACGTCGGTGTATTTCTTGTAGCGATACAGATTGTATTGGCCGCCCTGATAAAGCGTGATCACATCGGAGCGCAACCCCGTCGCCTTAGTCGATTCGGCTTCGATTGCCGTGATTTCTTTGCGGCGGGCGCCGAAGGCTTCCGCGTCAGACATGCCAGGTTTGACGGCGCCATTCACGCGCGGTGTGACGTCTTCGATGCTCATCAGGACGTTCAGCTCCAGATTGGGAATCTTCATCTCGTCCGCACGAGTGCGCGCGACAAAGCCTTCCTTCGCATAATCCTTCTGCGGCGTGCTCAACTCGCCGACAACGTCTTCGACGATGTGATAATTAGTCAGCACCAGACCGGTCGATGACACGAACGACCCAGAACCGCCGCTGTTGAAGCGCACCGAAGCAAGCTGCACCTTTTTCAGCCATTCATCAGTCACATCAAAGCCGTATCTCTTTTTGATTTCGGCGCGCGGAATGTTGTTGAAGGGCCACATGCCTTCGTCCGCGCGGGCGGCAAATTGGAACGTTTGTAAACTGAACAGCGCGACGACGAGCGCGCACAAGAATTTTCTAAGTCTCATGTTGACCTCAGACGTGATTTTATGAGGAGAAGATTTTTAGAGCGTTTGCGGTCCATTTTGGATGCCTGGAAGCGGGTGAATAGTAAATCGTAAATCGTGAATAGGAAAGCGACCCGGGCGTTGGTCGCTCTATTTACCATTCGCGATTTACCATTTACCATTCGCTGTGTCAGAAGCCCGACCGTTAGGGAGGGCAATTTCGCCCTTGCTCGCGCGCGGGCTTCTGAAACGAACTCATGACCAACGAACAGATCGCTCGCCGCTTCAACCAAATGGCTTCGCTGATGGAAGTGCGCCGCGAGGATCCGTTTCGACTGCGCTCTTATCGCATGGCGGCGGAAGCCATCGAGACCTGGCCCACAGAAATGAGCGAGATCGCCCAGCAACAGGGCTTGGCCGGCGTGTTGGAAATTCCGGGCGTGGGAAAGGCTCTGGCCGGAAAGATCGTTGAGCTGGTCGAAACTGGAACGTTCGAAGCGTGGGAAAAGCTGACCGCTGAGACTCCGGCTACCGTGCTCGACCTGCTCGAACTGCCTGGAGTTGGCCCAAAGACCGCGGCGATGCTGCATCAGAAGTATAAGATTGCTTCGCTTGACGATCTGCGGAAATTCGCTGAAGGCGGCGGATTGGAGCAAGTTGATGGCATCGGCCAGAAGACGGCGGACCGAATCAAGAAGAATCTGGATCGAATGCCTTGACGGGGTTCGTGCCCGGCATCTCATTTTGCCCACTCGACCCTCATTCAGATTAGTTCTTGCGTGGACGTAACGTTCGTCCTACAATGCCTGCCATCGGTTTGTCACTGCTTTAGGCGCGCGCAGCGTCTCCCCGGAAAACGATCGGTTGTGAAATTGGATCTGCGCCGGCGAGTCTCCTGAATCCGGCGTAAGAAAAAGTGGATCAATGAGGGCGGAACCTTTTCGGTCTGCGATCAAGCGTCGGCTCGCAATCACATTGTGTGAAAAGTGTGTACGCGCCGCCTTGCCGGGACAGAGGTTTCGTCACGAACAGGGGGAACCATGAAACCGCCTCGTCGCGCGACGTTGTCAGCGCTAACCATCTTCGCCATCTCGGCTATCTTAATCGTCTGTGCGACCTCAACCGCGCAACAGAAACCTGAAGAGAAAGCTTCGCCGCAAACGGACAAGAAAGAGTTGTTGACCGTCCAACCGGCGCCCGCGCCGACGCCGCCGGAAGATAAAACAAAGAAAGGCCAGGAGAAACCTTCAACCAAGATTCAATTGCCGCAGGGCGAGGTTGACGATAAAGCCCCCGTCATTACGAACACTGATCTGATCACGTTCACTGTGACCGTCACTGACATCTACGGACGATTTGTATCGGGGCTGAACAAGAATGCCTTCTCGATTTTCGACGACAAGAGTCAACAGGACATTACTTTTTTCAGCGACGAAGACGCGCCGGTTTCGGTCGGCATTCTGTTCGACGTGTCGGGATCGATGAGCGGCGACAAGGTCCATCGCGCACGCGATGCTCTGGCCCACTTCATTCAAACCAGTCACGACCGCGACGAATATTTTTTGATTGGATTCAATTCGCGCGCCCAGCTTCTGATGGATCGCACGCGCGACGGTAACGCCGTGCTCGACAAGCTCACGTTCGTCCAGACCAAGAACAACACCGCGCTTTATGACGCTTGCTATCTGGGAGTCGAGCGCGTTCAGCGCGGTACTCATCCGAAGCGCGCGCTGCTTTTGATCAGCGACGGCCAGGACAACAACTCGCGTTACACGTTCACCGAGCTGCGCCGCGTACTCAAAGAATCAGACGTCGTGCTGTACGCGATTGGAATTCTGGGCGGCAGCGACGTCGGCAGCGCGCTCGGCATGGAAGGCCAGGGGATTTTGGACGAGTTGGCGGGCGTCTCTGGGGGCAAAGCTTTTTATCCGCGCAGTGGCGCTGAGATGGATGACATTTTTGAGCAGATTGCGCTCGAGCTTCGTCATCAATATTCGATAGGCTATCGGCCCCCGAATTTCACTAGCGACGGCAAGTGGCACAAAATCAAAGTCAAAGTTAGTCCGCCGCGAGGCCTGCCGCGCTTGTTCGTGCGGAGCAAAGAAGGATATTTCGCCATCGCGAATCCGAAGTAGCTTTTGGAGTGCGCCGGCTTGACGGCGCTTTGGATCTTCGGCGCAATTTTTCAAGGGAAAGCGGCGTCAAGCTGCCGCATTCCAAATATCCGGCAACTTCACCCAAGCGTTTCCGCATCTTTATCCCGTCGCTCTCTTCCCAATCGCGAAAACCGTTTGACATTGGGCTTTTATTCATAGAAGGTTTAGCAGAATGAGATTTCGCACGCTCCGTTCACCTAAGATTCGGCAGAAATTGGTCCTGGTTTTCGCGGTCATTGTCGCCTCGATCTCCTTATTAATAGTCGCCGGCACCGCCGCCCAGCAGGCTGATTCGCGCCCGCGGCAGATCACCGGCGCGACGGCTACACCCACGCCGCAACAAACCCCTGCGGCCACGCCGACACAGTCCGGCCCCGGCCGTCGCATCGCACCACAACTCGGCGCGCCGCCGCCGCCGCCGGTCTTGAAGCCAAAGCCGACGCCGGTACCCGATCCGAATTCTGCTGAAATCAGCGAAGGCGAACGGTTGACGATCAATACAGAGTTGGTGACGCTGCATGTGCGCGTCATCGATCGCAATAATCATCCGATTAACCGGCTGGGAAAAGATGAATTCAAAGTCCTGGAAGATGGAGTGGCACAACCGATTTTCGCGTTCAGCGAAGAAGAAGTTCCGGTCATTTACGGTCTGGCGGTCGATACTTCCGGTTCACTGCGGCCGCAGTTCCAGCAAGTGATTGACGCCGCCAAGACGATCATCAACAGCAACAAGAAGGGCGACGAAACTTTTCTTGAGCGCTTTATCAGCAGCGACAAATTCGAAACGGTGCAGGATTTCACTCCCAGCAAGGACGCCTTGCTGGACGGCTTGGACACACTCTACATCGAAGGCGGACAGACGGCGGTAATCGACGGCGTTTATCTCGCCGCCGAACACGTAGCTGAATACAAGAAAGGCGGCGATGATGATCGCCGGCGACGCGCGCTGATTGTCGTGACGGACGGTGAAGATCGCGCGAGCTACTATCCCGAAACGGAATTATTCAGACGCCTGCGTGAAGAAGACGTGCAGATTTTTGTGATCGGGTTCGTCAATGAACTCGACGCGGACAAAGGTTTGATTCGCAAGAGTCCGCGCGACAAGGCAGTCAATCTGATAAACAAACTCGCGACTGAAACCGGCGGCCGCGCGTTCTTTCCCCAGTCGATTTCAGAATTGCCGCAGATTGCCAACGAGATTGTGCGCGACCTGCGCACGCAGTACGTCATCAGTTACGATCCGACCAACAAATCGCACGACGGAACCTACCGTTCGATCAAGGTGCAAGTCGCCCAGCCCAGCGGCAGCGAGCGGCGCATTGCTTTGACGCGATCGGGTCGAACGGCAGGAGCCAACGCTCCTTCGAAGCCAGCCGCGAAAACCAGCACGCCGGCGACGAATCAGACGCGACGTCCGTAACTAAATTCAAAAGTCCACAGAAATGCCGAGTTGCACTCCTACGCGTGGGCTGGCGGTGAACCTGCCCGCGGCGATTCCGAAATCAAACGTCATCTTTCGCGAAAGCGCGTAGTTGCCGCCCACCATCGTCTGCAACTGGCCTTTGCCGAGTTGCAGGTTGCGCGTCACGGCGCCGGTTACCTCAACGCCTAAATCCAATTTTGGCGTGAACTGGCGCACAAGCGAACCGCCCCCGGTCAGCACGATGCCTCGCGATTTGATTCCGATCACGCCCGTGGTTTCGTTGCCGGAAAAAAGTATCCCGCCGTTTAATCGCAACTTGGTTTTCCTGGTGATTGACTTCTGGATCACGCCGTTCACATAGAAATCCGAGAGGCCCGAACCAAGTTGTTTGGCCACGTTGCCCGTGGGCATTTCAAAGTTGAACGTGAGGGCGAGTGCCGGATGCCGCTGGCCCTCGCGTTCCTTCACAAAGTTGTACTTGAAAGATAGATTGACATCGCCGAGGCCGGTCGCGCGCGGAAATGGCGCAGATTGATCGCTAATGATCGTCAAGATTGGCGCTTCGATTCCAACCTCGAAATCTCCGAAGAGGCCATAATCCAATTCCGCGTCGGCAGTGTTCTGCTTGAGGCTCGGAAAGGCTGAGCGCTGAAGCGCGTCGAATTGATTGCTGAACTCGAAATGAAATTTGTGCCGAGGTGTAACGTCCGTGTCGTCAGTGATGAAAGGTTGTTGCGCTATCGCCGGCGACAGCAAGGCGCAGGCTGAGATCAAGAGGACGGTTAGTCTAGCAATAAAGATGCGAGGAAGTGATCGAGCGATCCTCTCAACCAGAAGACGCATGCTAATTCGATCCCGCGATCAGGGTCAGCGCTGCTGTGCGTTGTGATTTTCGATCGCGGTGCGCAGCGTCTTGATGGCCGCGTTCAAGTTGTCCATCTGCGCGTCGCGTTCACGCTGTTTGCGAATTAGTTCCTCCAGCATTATTTCGCTCTTCAGATTCACTTTGAAATCCTGCTCCGCTGCCAGCCGATCTTTTTCCGCAGCGCGGTTCTGCGACATCATAATGATGGGCGCTTGCATCGCCGCGGTCATCGAGAGCATGAGGTTCAAGAGAATGTAAGGATAAGGGTCGAATTGCGCGCCGTTCTCGCCGTGGCCCATGTAGGCCAGCACGAACGTATTCACCGCCATCCACAAGAGTAACGCGCCGCCATAGATAAATATGAAAGTCCATGAACCGCCGAACGCCGCCACCTTGTCTGCGATTCGCTGACCGAGGGTGGAATGCGCCTCCATTTCCGCGTTGATATTGCGCGCCGCGCGCTGGGTCACCAGCAAATTCGTCTGGCGCATGCGCTGCGCAATCTCGCAAATCACATCGATCGAAGCATCGGGATGCTCAATCAGAAACTTCTGAAAGTCGTCGCTGCTCAAGCGATGAAGATGAATATCCGTGATCGCCGTGGCGCTGCTTGATCTCTCACCGCGATCCAAAACGGCCAGCTCGCCAAAGAAGTCGCCCGGTTTCAATTCCGCGAGCGTCACTTCCTTCACATCCTCGTCATAGACCCAAATGCGCACTTGACCCTCTTCCAAAATGTAGAGGGCGTCGCCGCGATCGTGCTCGTTGAAGATCGTCTCGCCGGCTTTGTAGTTGACCTGATCGACCTCGGCGGCAAGCTTCTCTAACTCGCTTGCGTCCAGTCGCTTGAAAAGTGGGACTCGAGCGAGGCTTTGGGCTTCTTCGCTCAAGTTATTCATCTCTGCTGCCATCGATTCGTACCTTCTCTTTTAAAAGAGTTACATGCCTTCCAAACGTTCGAGCATCTGTTCCGTGATCGCAAAAGGATCGGTTGCCGGTTCGGACTGGCTCGTCTGCTCGACTTGTTGGACGAGCTTCATAACGTCCGCGCCCAAATCTGAATCATCCGAATTAATTTCAATGCAGTCGGGAGAGTCGAAAGGCGTGATGAAAAGGTAGCGCGGAACGCTGGTGTCGCTGAGCGGTGTGGCTGGGCCAAGGATCAAAAGATTGTTGTTCCAGCGCGCGTAACGATGCGCTGAGCCGGCTTGTCTTTCCCAATGAAGGTCGCCGCTTTCGGTCAGCGATTCGATCTTCGAGACCAAACTTCGCAAGCGTTCAGTTGTGGCGGCATCACGATTCATCAAAACCTCTGCAAGGGTGCGATCAAGGCGGGGAGATTAGCATCTTTGTTGACTAAAGCGAAAGCAGAATTTCGAAAGACGTTTTCGGGCGAATGCAACGAAATACAGCCGTTAGAGCACCGACTTAGTTGGGCTCTTCCGAACGAAAAGCCCGACTAAAGTCGGCACTCCAACACCTGATATGAAAGCCGAGAGTTACTGCTGTTCCTTACTCGCGATATTTCGCTTTGGCCCGCCGATTTGCTTCATCAACTCTTCCACTGCGGTTTCGAGTTGTCGGTCGCGACCAGCCAGATTGTCTTCCGGCGAATTGTCGATGCGGATGTCCGGCTGCACGCCATAGTTTTCCATGTTCGTGTGTTTCGCATCCGCCAGATAAACGCCGACGCCAGGCGTGCGCACCGTCGATCCGTCAATCAGCGAGTAACTCCCGGTTCCGATCACCGCGCCCATCGTTGACGTGCCAATCGTCTTACCTAAGCCAAGCGCTTTGAATCCTGCCGGGAACATTTCGGCGTTCGAAGCCGAGCGCCAATTCTGCAAGACAACCTTCGGTCCAAAGTAACCTGCGAACGGACGGCCTGATGCTTCGACGCCACGTGGCTGCCAGACTTGATATTCGCGTTGCACGAGAATCGCCAGCAGTTCCTGTTCGATGTTGCCGCCACCGTTCCAACGCTGATCGATGATTAGCGCTTCCTTGTTGCGGAACTCACGAATTTCTTTTTCGAACTTCCGCAGTGAAGGCTGATCCATCGCGCGGATGTGCAGGTAGCCGATGCGGCCGTTCGACATCGCATCGACTTTCTGCCGTCGCTCCTTCACCCAACGATCGTAACGAAGGTTTGAATAAGCGCCGCCGTTAACGGTCTCGATGCGCGTCTTCCAGGCGCCGTCGGTCGTTGGTTTATTGTTGAAGGTGACCTCAACCTAGCGATTGAGGCGATCGTTCAGCAGATCCCAATACTCGTCGCCGGCTTTGACTTCCTTGCCGCCGATCGCGATCAGGTAATCGCCAACGTTGACCTTCACCCAGTCCTTGTCGGCCGGGCCATCTTCATAGATGTAAGTGACCTTGTAACGACCAGCGGCCTTGTCAGGTTCGAGTTCGACGCCGAGATAGCCGGTCGAAACTCCTCCTCCCGCGCGACCACCCGGAGGCGGCGCGGCGCCGGTGTGCGACGCGTTCAACTCGCCGATCATTTCGTTGATGATGTTCAAGAGTTCCTGTCGATCGCCGACGTCTTTCACCAGCGGTTCGTATTTCGCTTTGGCCGCGTCCCAATCCATTCCGTGCATGTTTGGATCGTAGAAACGATATTTCATTGTGCGCCACGCGTCGCCGAACATCTCGGCCCATTCAGCCGGTCGATTGATCTTCACGCGGACGTTGAAGTTGATGCGCCGACGCGCGCCGCCACCTTCACCACCGGTTGCTGGCCCACGCCCGGCAGCAGCCGTGGCTGCGCCGCCCGCGAGTGCCACCGAATAAATTGCGTTGCGTTCGCTGAAGAAAAGCGTGCGGCCGTCGCGCGAAATATTCAGGTCGCCGATGCCGCCGCCGAATCCGCCGCCACCACCGCCTTCGCCTTCACCACTCGGCGGGCCGCCGGCAGTGATGCGCGTCAAACGTTTGCCGTCTTCTTGAATTGAATAGATCACCGGCGTCGCGAATGTCGCACCAGGTTCGGTCGTCACGAACACGAGCGTGCGACTGTCAGGCGCAACGGTGTAGGTCGAGATCGGGAACGGCATGCGCGTGATTTGGCGCGTGCGATGTTTCATGCCCGCCCAATCCATTTTCGTTTCGTGCGGAGGTCGTGGACCTGCTGGCCGTCGAGCGGGACCGGCAGCATCGAATCCGGTGTCGCCACTCGACATGCCAGGCTGCGGTGCTTCGGCCTCAGGTCTTTCTTCCGGATCATCGGGATCGCGATCGAGCTTCTCTAATCCAACTGAATAGATTTGCACTGAAGCGTTGCCGAATCCGCCACCACCGCCAATCGAATCGGTGCGCACAAAGAAAAGCTTCCGTCCGTCCGGAGAGAAGCGCGGGCTGCGCTCATCGTAAGAATCGAAAGTAACTTTGTGCGGCTCTTTGTCACTCCCCGAAGATGAGATCACGTAGATGTCCGTGGTGCGACTTGCATCAGCCTTCGAGTACGCCAGCCACTTCCCATCAGGCGACCACTCCGGCGTCGAGATGTTGCCGTAACGCGACGCATCGATTTCCGTGAGCTGTTTAGTGCCGACGTTGATCTTCCGCAGTTTGCTGTCGGAAGAAACAAATGCAACCTCTTTCGAATCAGGCGACCAGTTGTAGCCAAACTTCAAGGCATCGATGTCGGTCAGCTTCTGTGCCTGGCCTGAGCCATCGGTTGCGGTGACGTAGAGTTCTTCGCGGCCGCTCGCATCAGAAATGTAGGCGATCCATTTGCCATCGGGCGAGTAGTCAACATTGCGATCGCGCGCCGCGCTGTCAGTGATTTGTTTGATGTCGCCTTCTTCGACCGGCACGGTAAAGACCTCGCCGTGCACCGAGACGGCGATGCGACGCGCGTTCGGCGCCAAACCATAATCGTCAGCTTCGGATGCGAACGCGCGCATCTCTGAATCGTTTTCTTCAGTCTCGGCATCGATGTCGAGCTTGATCGGCGTGACTTTCTTGCTGCTCGTATCGAGCTTCCAAATTCCGAAGTCGTGTTAGAACACGACGGTTTTGCCATCCGCGCTAATCGAGGGGAAACGCACGTCACCGCTCTTGAATGAAGTGACTTTCTCGGCCTTGCCGCCGTTATCGGAAGCGCGCCAGATATTTGTTAAGCCGCCGCCGTCGCGATCGCTCACAAAATAGATGTTGCCGTCGCGGCTCCACATCGGCCACGAATCGAGGCCATCGAAATCGGTTAACTGCGAAAACTTCTTGGTCGAAACATCTTCAATCCAAACGTCAGTCGAGTAGGCGCCGCGATAATACTTGCGCCAATAGACCTGGCCGTTAGGGTTGTAAGCGATCTTGTTGCCGTCAGGAGAGTAGCTCGCCGCGTTCCCCATGTCCGGACCCGCGCGCCACGGCATGCCGCCATTCACGCTCACGACGTACAGCAATCCCATGAAGTCTTCGCCACGCTGACTGCTGAAGAGAACTCCCGTACCGTCCGGCGTCCAGCCCAGCACCGTGTCGTCCGCCGAGTGATGCGTCAACTGCTTCGGGGTGCCGCCGCTCGACGGAATGATGTAGACGTCGAGATTGCCGTTCCGATCGCTCGAGAAGGCAATCCATTTTCCGTCCGGCGAAAACCGCGGATAAGCATCGCGGGCACGGTTGACCGTCAAACGTTGAATGTTCTGACCGTTCTCATCAGCGACCCAAATGTCGCCGAGATAAGTGAACGCCACGCGCCCGTTCGAATAACTCGGATAGCGAACCAACTTCGCTTCGCGAGCAAACACGACGGACGTGAACGTGAAAATAAAGAGAGCTATGGCTACTGGGTAGAGTTTCTTCATGACTTTCTCCTGATTGATTTGGAACGCCGACATCCCTGTCGGTGGAGCGCGCGCATCCTGCGTGCGGGTCGCGGGCATCCTGCCCACCTCATCCTTTCAATTACACGTTTAGAGGCGGGCTACTGCCCGCCATTCTTGTTGGAACTTGAACTTTGAAAGAAAACTCGGGCGATAAGATCGTTATGACGCTGTGGCTTGAAACACGGTTACGCGGAAATCACTATTCAACCGGCGCGCCCGATTCTTTCCAGGCCTTCCACCCGCCGGCCATCGAGAAGACGTTCGTGTAACCCATTTTCTGCAAGACGTCCGCGGCCAGCGCCGAGCGATAACCGCCGCCGCAATACAGAATCAGCTCGGTCGATTTGTCGGGCACCGTCGCTTCGATGTCGCGTTCGATGATGCCTTTGCCGAGGTGAATCGCGCCGGCCGCATGCGCCGCGTCCCATTCGTTGTCTTCGCGCACGTCAACCAGACGCGCGTCAGAGTTCTCTCGCAAACGGTCACGTGTTTCGGCAACGGTGACTTCTTTGATTCTGGTCTTTGACTCGTTAACTATTTTTAGGAATCCTTCAGAATGTTTCATGGCTAAAGCGAACCCTTCCGTCTGACCGCTCGATTCAGCGTCCCGTAGGGACGAAATATTTATAGCACCCGCGATGGCAAAGGTTCGGCAGCCCCGTAGGGGCGACATGTCGCTCCTAACGGAGCTTCAAACGCTTGGGAAAGACTGTGGTCTATAAATATCCGGCTCCTACGGAGCCAAGCCAAATTGGCTCAATCAAGCGCCAGCGATTATAATGCCAACTTTCCAAGTCATTAAAGCTTTTCGCGTGATGACCTGAGTTGTTTACTCATCACTCATAACTCATCACCCACTACTATCTGTTGAGGATTCCAAATTGGCTAACGAACAATTCGATGTGACGGTAATCGGCAGCGGACCAGGCGGATATGTCGCCGCGGTGCGCGCCGGACAACTAGGTTTTAAAGTCGCGATTGTCGAAAAGGACAAACGGCTCGGCGGCACGTGCACCTTGCGCGGCTGCATTCCGACGAAACAACTTTTGATGTCGGCGCATGTGTACGAGCAGATGCAGCACGCGGCGGATTTCGGCGTGCAGGCTTCCGAGATTCAACTCGCCTTCGCCGACGTGCAAAAACGCAAAGACAAAGTCGTGATGAAGAACTCGAAGGGCATCAAGTACTTGATGAAGAAGAACAAGTGCACGGTGTTCAAGGGCGCGGGCAAACTTGCGCTGCCCGGCAAAGTCGAAGTAACCGGCGAAGATGGATCGAAACAGATCATCAACTCAAAGAACATCATCATCGCGACTGGCTCAGTCGTGCGGCCGATTCCCGGATTCGAAACTGACGGCAAGCAAGTCGTCAACAGCGATCACATTCTCGAACTCACTGAAATTCCGAAGTCGCTAATTGTGATGGGCGCCGGCGCGGTAGGTGTTGAGTTCGCGTCGGTCTATTCACGATTCGGCGCCGAGACGACAATCGTCGAGCTGTTGCCGCGATTGGTGCCGCTCGAAGATGAAGAAGTTTCGGCCGAGCTCGCCAAATCGTTCCGCAAGCGCGGCATCAAGTCGCAGGTCGATACGAAGCTCGAGAAGCTCGAAAAGACTGACAAGGGTGTCGTCGTCACGGGCAAGACTTCGAAAGGCGAGGACGTGCGGCTCGAAGCAGAGATGTTGCTCGTCGCCGTAGGCCGCATGCCGTTCACTGAAGGACTGGGATTAGAGAAGACGAAGATCAAAGTCGAGAAAGGTTTTATTCAAGTCGACGAATATCAACAAACAGCCGAGAAAGGCGTCTATGCGATCGGCGATGTGGTGCCGACGCCTCTGCTCGCGCACCTCGCTTCAAAGGAAGGCATCGTCGCGGTCGAACATCTCGCGAACAAACATCCGCGGCCGATCAATCTGCGCCTGGTTCCGAACTGCACCTACTGCGATCCAGAAGTTGCATCAGTTGGTTTGACTGAAGCGAAAGCGAAAGAAGCCGGTTACGACGTAAAGGTCGGCAAGTTTCCATTCAGCGCTTCCGGCAAAGCGCGCATCCTCGGTGAAGAAGAAGGCTTCGTGAAGGTTGTCAGCGAGAAAAAGTACGACGAGATTCTCGGCGTGCACATCATCGGGCCGCACGCGACAGAGTTGATCGCCGAGGCTTGCGTGGCGATGCAGCTTGAATCAACTGCGGAAGAACTTGGGCGCACGATGCATGCGCATCCAACCGTTTCCGAAGCCGTGATGGAAGCTTCCGAGAACGTCGAAGGCATGGCTATTCATATTTGATTTGGAGTGCAGCGGCTTGACGCCGCTTTTCAATGCCTGAAAACCAAAAACAAAACGGCAATCGAAAGCGCGGCCCGCGTCGCCGTCCGCCTTTCCAGATGCGCATCAACACCAAGTATGCGCCGAAGAAGGTCGCTGACGGGCAGCCGCTCTCGTGCACGAAAGATACTTCGTTAAAGCCTGAGCAGATGCTCGAGCTTTATCGCTATCTGAAACTGACCCGCCTGGTCGAAGAACGCATCGTAAATCTTTATCGCCAGACGAAAGTTGTCGGCGGTGTGTTTCGCTCGCTGGGCCAGGAAGCGACGGCGGTTGGATCAGCTTACGCGCTGCGTTCCGATGATTTCATCACGCCGATTATTCGCGATCTGGGATCAGTGTTCGTCAAAGGAATTCGCCCGCGGCAAATCTTCGCGCAGTACATGGCGAAAGCGTGGGGACCATCCGGTGGCAAGGATCTCAACGTCCATTTTGGCGACATGGAGAAAGGATTCATCGGGCCGATCTCGCATCTCGGCGACATGATTCCGGTGATGACGGGAATTCTGCTGGCCGCGCGCATGCAAAAGAAAGACATTGTCGGGCTTGCTTACATCGGCGATGGTGGCGCGAGCACCGGCGCGTTCTTCGAAGGCATCAACTTCGCGGCGGTGCAGAAGCTACCGCTAATCACAATCGTCGAGTACAACCACTACGCCTACTCGACGCCGACGAACATGCAGACGGCGGTGCGCAATCTTGCCGAGAAGTCAGCCGCCTTTGGCATCCCGGGTTACATAGTCGATGGCAACGACGTGATCGCGTGCTATGAAGTGACAAAGCAGGCCGTCGATTACGCGCGCTCAGGCCGCGGCGCGGTTTTGATCGAAGCCAAGACCTATCGCCGCAAAGGCCACGCGGAACACGACGATCAGCGCTACGTTCCCGGCGGCGAAATCGAATGGTGGGAAAAGCATAACGACCCGATCGATCGCTTTGAAAGATTTTTGCTCGACGAAAAGATCGCAACGAAAGAAAAGCTGGACGAGATCACCGCCGGCGTGATGCGCGAAATTGATGAGGATTGCGAGTGGGCGGAAAGCTCGCCGATGCCCGAAGCGGAAGTAGCGGCGCACGGTGTATTTGATAATTCAATCGTGCCGCCGGCGTTCAGGCCGAAGATTCTCGAGAACTCAAACTGATAATGAAAGCTTTGCACCTCGTCATAGGTCTAATTTTTCTTGGCACGACTAGTTTCGTGTGCGCCCAAAATCAGACGCCTGCGATGGCGACGGCCTATCCGAACCTCCCGGCGCAAGCCAAAGAATACGGCGATGCATTTGTTCGAGGCGATGTTGAAAAGCTCGTGGAGCTTACTTACCCAAAGTACATTGAAATCGCTGGTGGGAAACAGAAACTGATCAGCGTCGGAAATGCGACCAGGAAACAATTCGAACGGGATGCGATGCAACTCATCTCCTGGATGCCAATCGAAGTGACTCAGTTCTTGGAGGAATCCGGTTCGCTTTACGCTGTGGCGCCGATGGCAATGAGAACGAAAGGTCGCGGTTTTGAAACCGAAGACTACGATTGTCTAATCGCGGTGTCGAATGATCGCGGCGAGCACTGGACGTTTGTTTCGTCGACGTGCGTTCGTCTCAAAGATGCGTTTCCTCAGGTGGCGGAAAAGTTAGTCCTTTGTTCAGAGAAGCAACCAGTAAGACTGGCACAACCTTAGATATCGCTTTCCGAAACTACTAATGTCCACCGCTCTCAAAAAAGAACATAAGTCCGAACGGCCCGCGCGAGGCGGCCTGGCCACGATGGTCGAGGCAATTCGCCAGGGCATCTGGGAAGAGATGGAGCGCGACCCGACTGTGTTCGTGATTGGCGAAGACGTAGGCGCGTACGGGGGCGCGTTCAAAGTCACGGACGGCTTGATCGATCACTTCGGCAAAGAGCGTGTGATCGATACGCCGATCTCAGAAGCGGCGATCGTCGGCGCGGCCTGCGGCGCGGGACTGATGGGCATGAAGCCCGTCGCCGAGTTTCAGTTCATCGATTTCATCTCGTGCGGATTTGATCTGCTGACGAACTATGCAGCGAAGTGTCGCTATCGCTGGGGCGGAAATATTCCGGCGGTGTTTCGCGGTCCGTGTGGGTCAGGCGTGCGCTCGGGGCCGTTTCATTCGCTGAATGCCGAATCGTTCTTTCTCAATACCGCGGGTTTGAAAATCGTCGAGCCTTCAACCGCATACGATGCCAAAGGATTGATCAAGGCTGCGATTCGCGATCCCGATCCGGTGCTCTACTTCGAGCACAAGAAGCTTTATCGTCTGCCGCGTCTTCGTGAAGAACTTCCCGAAGACGACTACATCGTTGAGATTGGGAAAGCTCGCACGGCGCGCGAAGGTCGCGACGTTTCGATCATTACGTTTGGCGCGCAGGTATTGACGGCTCTCGATGCGGCGGATGAGTTGGAGAAGGAAGGGCTCGATGTCGAGGTGATCGATCTACGCACGCTCGCGCCGATGGACAAAGATGCGATTCTCGCGAGCGTGAAGAAAACAAGCCGCGCGCTGATCCTGCACGAAGCATCATTGACGGGCGGCATTGGTGGAGAGATCGCGGCGATCATTGCGCAGGAAGCTTTTGAATGGCTCGATGCGCCGGTGGTGCGGCTCGCGTCGATCGACACGCCGGTGACTTATTCACCACCGCTCGAAGATTATTATTTGCCGCAAATGAAAGATGTGCTGGATGCGGCGCGCAAGCTGGCTGCTTACTGAAAACGGGGGAACTGATATGCCGAAATACGTTATCGAACGAGAGATTCCCGGCGCGGGTAACTTAACTCCGCAAGAACTGCAGGGCATTTCGCAGAAGTCTTGCTCAGTGCTGCAAAATCTTGGGCCGCAGATTCAGTGGGTGCAGAGCTACGTCACTGATGACAAAGTCTATTGTGTTTATATCGCGCCGAGTGAAGACATGATTCGCACACACGCGCAGCAAGGCGGCTTTCCGGTGAATAAGATCTCGGAGATCAAGACCGTGATCGATCCAACCACGGCGGAATAGTTGTCAGTTTTCGGTTTTCAGTTTACAGAGTTGGCTCGCTGGCGGCGGTTACTGAAAACTGAAAACTCAAAACTGGACACTGGAGAAGTTATGGCTACTGAAGTAGTAATGCCGCAGATGGGTGAGTCCATCGCGGAAGGCACAATCACAAAATGGCTGAAGAACGTCGGCGACAAAGTCGAACGCGACGAGCCGCTGTTTGAAATCTCAACCGACAAAGTTGATGCCGAGATTCCATCGCCCTCGGCGGGAACGCTGACCGAGATCAAACACAAAGAAGGCGAGACGGTCGAAGTGAACACGGTCGTGGCCGTGCTTGATGGTGATGGCGCTAAGCCAGAAGCTGCTGCGCCTACAGCAACTGAACAACCTGCGGCCACCGTCGAAGCAGCCGAAGCGAAACAGCAAGAGACGCCGGCAACTGTCGAGCAGCCAGCACAGGACGTACCACCAGCTGCGCCAGAAGCGCCGCCGCAGATCGAAAGACCAAAGCCAACCATCTCAACCACAGAACGTAGCGCGCCACCTGCGGCAGTTGGCAAGACGGAAGTGAAGCCGCTGCATCGTCGCGACGCGCCGCACTCGCCGGCAACGCAAACACCCGGTGATGGTTCCACGGCGTCCGCTGAAGATCTGCGCCGCACCAAATCAAGTCCGCTGGTGCGCAAGATCGCCGAAGAGCACGGCATCGACATCGCTCGGCTTGAAGGCACCGGCATGTCCGGGCGCGTGACGAAGAACGACATTCTGAGTTTCATCGAATCGGGGGCACCGGCGGAGCAGCGGGCCGCTGCGCCTGCTCGCACCGCTTCCGCCCAGCCAACACCACAGCCATCAATCGGCGCACCCGGCACGCAGCAACCGACAGTTCTCAAACCCGTCGAAGGCGACCGTGTCGAGCAGATGAGCGTCATGCGTAAGAAGATTGCGGATCACATGATCGCTTCGCGGCGCACGTCCGCGCATGTCACAACCGTTTACGAGATCGACATGACGAAGGTCGCGAAGCTGCGCGATGAAAACCGCAAGGCTTTTCAGGAGCGCACCGGTACCAAGCTCACCTTCATGCCGTTTATTTTCAAAGCCATCACCGATGCGATTCGCAAGTTTCCGATTTTCAATTCGCAGGTCAGCGGCGATCAGATCATTTACAAACGCGATATCAACCTCGGCATGGCGGTGGCGCTTGATTGGGGATTGATCGTGCCCGTGATCAAGCGCGCGGACGATCTCTCCATTTCGGGTTTGGCCCGTGCCGCGAACGATCTCGCCGATCGCGCGCGCACAAAACAACTCAAGCCAGACGAAGTCGCCGGCGGCACGTTCACGGTGACGAATCCCGGCGTGTTCGGGGGATTGTTCGGCACACCGATCATCAATCAACCGCAGGTGGCGATCCTCGGCGTGGGCAAGATCGAAAAACGCGCGAAGGTGCTGACGACGCCCGATGGTGAGGACTACATTGCAATTCGACACATGGCTTACTTCGCGCTGAGTTTCGATCATCGGATCATCGACGGCGCGGATGCTGAGAAGTTTCTGGCTTACCTCAAAGAACATCTCGAGAGCGCGCAGTTCGCGATTTGATCCGTGTCAGAAGCCCGAGGGCCACATAAGAATGAAGTGTGCTTACATCGCGAAGTCTATTCGCGCATTGGCCCTCGCTGACGCTCGCGTTTCTGACACTCCTTTCTTGCGATCCTGTAACAGCTAACTAATGAATCGCTAGTAACTGTTCTCAAATCGCTGTTTTCAGAATTTCTGTCTTGACAGCCTCACCCGCTTTCGTACTATTCGTGATTTCAAGTTGATGAGCACCAGCCTTTGAAGCTCATTAACCCGACGTTCCAGATGCTCTGTGATGAGCTGGCAGACAACGTGAATCAAGGGTTCATCGTCTGAACTCAAAACATTCCGACGCGGTCAGGCTGCGCGTCGTTACTTTGATAAGGAGTAAAAACCAAATTATGAACGCGAAAACTTTCCGATCCTTGGCGCTGGCTTTCGGGTTGGCGCTGGCTCTTTCCCCATTAGCTTTCGGACAAACCTCGACACAAACCAACAACGCGCCGACTGATGCGTCAAGAGCCCGCTCCGTCTCAAGCGGCCAGAAGATGAAAATAAAAGGCGTGGTAGTACGACGCGACGCCGATACATTTACGGTTCGCGACATCAATGGCGTCGATACTGTCGTGCGGCTGACCGATCGCACTTCGGTCAAGAGCAACGGCGGTTTTCTCCGCGGTGGCACGAACTATGGCCAGACGAATATTCTCCGCGGCTTGAATTTGGAAGTTGAAGGCCGCGGCGGATCGAACGGTGAATTGGAAGCCGAGCGGGTTCGCTTCAACGACTCTGATATGCGCACCGCCCGCGCGGTTGAATCGCGCGCGACGCCATTGGAAGAGCGCGCTACCGCTTCGGAAAGCCGCTTAAGCGAAGTCGAGCAGAACGCGCAAAAACTTTCGGGTCAGCTCGATGAACTAGCCGCGGTTTCTAATGCCGCGCGCGGCGGCGCCAAGGCGGCGCAGGAAACCGCGGATGCGGCCGTTGCCGGCGTGAACGCGACGAACGATCGCATCTCAGCACTTGACGATTACGTGCCGCAGGAAACCGCGGCGGTCAACTTCCGCGTTGGCAGCGCGGTGCTGAATCCTGATGCCAAAACGAAACTCGATGAGATCGCAACCAAGGCATTGAATTCGAAAGGCTATGTGCTCGAAGTGACGGGCTATGCCGATGCGACCGGCAGCACCGCGCGCAATCGCGCGCTGAGTCAGCGTCGCGCCGACGCCGTCATTCGTTACCTGGTTGAGAACCACCAGATTCCTCTGCGTCGCATCGTGACGCCGTATGGCTTTGGTGAATCGAACCCGGTGGCCGACAACAAGACCCGCGCAGGGCGTGAACAAAATCGTCGCGTCGAAGTGAAGGTGCTGGTCAATAAGGGTCTTACCCAGCCGGCGCCGACAATGAATCCGGGCAGCGGCAGCGGCCAGTAACGCAATGGGTAGCGCAAATTGTTAATTTGCGTTCGATTAAACCGAACAACTTGCCAAGTTGTTCTACATCGCCAACGCTCATGCCGTCAGCGTGCGTCAAATATGCTAGGCCAGCAACACACAGGTTGGCGGCATGAGAGATTGGTGGATGAATCCTAAGAAGCCAAAACATTTCGCGCCGGCGCTGTTAATCGCAGCGCTGGCGTTTCTGTTTTGCGCCGCAAGCGTCTTGCTGGCACCCACCGCTTCGGCGCAAAAAATCAAGCAACTGCCACCGCCACCGCCGCCGCTTCGCTACAAACCCAAGCCCACGCCGACTCCTGAATACGAAGTCGTCAAGATTACTTCGAACCTCGTGATGGTGCCGGTGTCGGTTACGGATGCGCAGGGCCAACCTGTCCTCGGATTGAAGACGACAGATTTTCGAGTTGAAGAAGACGGCCGCCGGCAGGAGCTTGCGCAGCTCGGCGATCCGGAACAAGTGCCGCTCGATATAGCGGTGTTGATTGACGTGTCCAGCAGCGTCGTGGCGCGATTTGGTTTTGAGCAGCAGGCGGCTGCGGCTTTCTTGAAGCAGGTCCTCAAGCCGGAAGATCGCGCGACGGTTTTCGCGATCGACGAATCACCGCGCATGATTCAAACATTGGCGACGGCGCAAGTCGCTTCCCAGAGCATCATGTCCCTGAAGCCGGCGAACGGCTACACCGCATTTTTCGATTCAGTCCTGGCGGCGTCGAATTATCTCGATAAGTCTTCGACCTCGGGCCGCCGCCGGATCGTCGTGGTGATTTCCGATGGCGACGACACGGCGCGGATTGCGGATCTTTACAGCAAAGGCAGTACGCAGTTTTCGGCGATGGAAAACCAAGTGCGGTTTATTGAACGGGCACAGACAGAAACGCTCCGCGATGTCCAGCGCGACGAAGTGACCTTCTATTCGATCAATCCCAGCGGCCAGACAATGCACCTCAACGTCCGCACTGCGCGTTCGGAACAAGGCATGGAACGCATCGCAGCAGCGACGGGCGGCGCGGCCTTTGTGCCAAAGAACGAGAGCGAACTGGCCGGAATCTTCAATCGCATCGCGGCGGAAATTCGTTCGCAGTACTTGCTGCAGTACTACTCAAACAACGAACCGAGCAGCCGCGCGTATCGCCGCATCGCGGTGTCGACGCCGGCCCGCCCTGAATTGCGCGTCCGC
>JAJPKD010000240.1 GCA_021323895.1 Acidobacteriota bacterium
CGAGAGTGGTACTGCTAGCCTCTCACGCCCACCAGCGGCTTTGGCTCGACGGCTTCAACTTTGACGCGAGCGTCGAGGATCACCGCGCCGCTCTCGTTCACGACAAATGGATTGCAATCGAGTTCGGCAATCTGCGGCAGGTCTTCAACCATCGCGCTGACGCGGAGCAATCCGTCTTCGAGCGCGGCCACGTCGCATTTGGCGCTGCCGCGAAAACCGTTCAGCAGCGGATAAGTCTTAAGGCTCCGAATCATCTCGGACGCATCTTCTTTCGCGAGCGGAGTCAGGCGCACCGAAACATCGCGTAGCAATTCAACCTGCACGCCGCCGGCGCCGCACGCCACGACGGGGCCAAATTGCGGATCGTGGACCACGCCCACCAGCATCTCGATTCCATTCTGGGCCATGCGCTGCACGAGGAAGCCGGTTGGCTCAGCGCCCTGCGCTTTCAAACGATCGCGCATGTCGGTGGCCGCCGCGCGAACTTGTGCCGCGCCGCGCAGGTGCAGGTGCACGCCGCCGGCTTCGGTCTTGTGCAGCACGCCCGGCGCGATCACTTTCAAAGCAACTTCGCCGTTCATCTGCTCGGCAATTTCGCCGGCCGCTTCGGGCGTATCGACGATCTTTTGTTCGATCAGCGGCAAGCCATAACACGAAAGCAGCTCGGCAGTTTCCTGCGTCGAAAGCCAACCACCGCCGCGTCCCAGGGCTGACGCGACGATCGAGGCGGCTTTGTCGCGATGCAGATTGTCGAATTCGGCCAGCGTCGTTTCCGGCCGCTCGCGCCAACGCGCATAACGGGCGGCGCGCGCCAGAGCGATCGCCGCGGTTTCAGGAAACTGATAAGCAGGAATCTTCCTGGAACGGATGATCTCAGGAGCGGGGTCGGCCTGGAGAAAGACAGTCAAGATCGGCTTGTCGATCTTCGCGCGTTCGATCGCCGCCACGGCGGCGCGGGCGACGTCTTCAGCTTTAGTCACCAACGGCGGCGTGAAGCAGACGATCAAAGCATCAATGTTCGGATCGGCAGCTACGGCTTCGATCGTGCGCTCGTATTCCTGCGCGCCCGCTGAAGCGATCATGTCAACGGGATTGCCGACGCCGGTGCCAGGCGCGAGGAACGATCGCAAGTTGTCTCGCGTGGCTTCGGCCAGCAGCGGCACTTCGAGGCCGCGAGCTTCGCAGGTATCAGCGCAGAGAATTCCCGGGCCGCCCGCGTTCGTGATAATGCCGACGCGCGCGCCCTTTGGCAGCGGTTGATTCACCAACAGCGCGGCGACATCGAACAACTCTTCGAGCGTGTCGGTGCGAATGACAACCGATTGGCGGAACAGCGCATCGACGGTTACATCCGAGGCGGCGATCAATGCGCCGGTATGCGAAGAAGTCGCGCGCGCGCCTGCGGCTGAGCGGCCGCTCTTCACGACCACGATCGGTTTCTTGCGGCCAACGCGGCGCGCAATCTTGGAAAACTTTCGCGGATTGCCGAACGATTCCAGGTACAGCAGGATGACGTCAGTTTTCTCGTCGTGCTCCCAGTAACGCAGCAGGTCGTTACCGGAAATGTCTGCTTTGTTTCCGACTGAGACGAAGGTCGAGATGCCCAGACCGAGCGAGTTCGCCAGTTCGATAATCGCCAGTCCCAAGGCGCCGCTCTGAGAAGAGAATCCCACGCGGCCAGTCGGCGGCACACCCGGCGCAAACGTAGCGTCCATGCGGACCGCCGGATCGGCGTTGATGATGCCCATGCAGTTTGGACCAATCAGGCGCATGCCGGCGGCGCGGCAAACGCGCATCAGCTCGGCTTGTTTCGTTTGGCCGTCCTGTCCCGTTTCGCCGAAGCCCGCCGAGATTACGACCAGCGCTTTGACGCCTTTGCGCCCGCACGCTTCAACCGTTTCGATTACGAATTTTTCCGGCACGACGACCACGGCCAAATCGACTGGGCCGGGAATGTCTTCGACGGATTTGTATGCGGGAACAGATTGGACGACATCGGCAGTGGGATTAACCGGATAAACCGGCCCGACGAATCCGAAGCTCAGAAGATTATGAAACAGTTCGCCGCCGATCGTCAGGCGTTTTTTCGAAGCGCCAATCACGGCAATCGATCGCGGATTGAAGAAAAGCTTCAGCGCGTTCACCGCGGCGATCGATTCGCGACGTTCGAATAGCTCGACCGCTTCGCTGGTGAATGACGTCGGCATGGTTACGTGCAACTGGCCGGCGCGCGCTTTCACTTCGATGGGGAAACCAGATTCGCGAAACACGTGCAGCATCGCGTGGTTTGCGGCCACGACTTCCGCTTCGAAAGTTTGGATGCCGGTGACGGCGGCGACTTCAGCCAACTGGCCCAGAAGCAATGTTCCCAGGCCGCGCCCCTGAAAGTCGTCGGCGATCGTGAAGGCGACTTCGGCGCGATGCGAATCGATCCCTGCATAAAAAGCGTGGCCGACGACGCGTTGCTCGGTTCCGCTCAGAGCTATCAAACCAAACGTGCGATCCAGATTAGTTTCGCGCCGCGCTTCCGCGGCCAGCGCGGAATCCGTCCCCAGCGAAAAGAAACGCAACCAACGCGATTCTTCTGAGAGCGAATGGAACAACTCGAATAGCGCCTGGTCGTCGCTCGGTTCCATCTTGCGCACGTGCACGGTCGAGCCGTCGCGCAGCACCACATCGCCTGCGCGGTGCGGCGTATCCAACGCGCACAGATCGCCAGTCATGGATTCTGCGTTCGTGTCTGCGTTCAAGTTCATGGGTGGATTGCTCACAATCTTACTCGGATAAATTATTTCGCTACTTTGTGTCTGCATATCTTCTCTTTTCTCGGTAGGTTTTCAAGGCTGGAGTCCAGCGTTTTTGTCGCGCAACCGATATGCCGCAAGATTCACTCAGGGTCGCCGCGAAAAGGCTGAAGGGGCTGCGAAAACTTTCCCAAACTCTGTGGGAAAGCTCGCATTGAAAGCTGCTGAGGCCCGCTCGAATCTCGAATAATCCGCCGAAAGTTCAGCAACTTGGGCCACGCCCAGCGGGAATAAGTGTTGCAGTCCTATCGGCGCGGGAGGTCTCACGAAGATGGCCGATAACCGTGATTCACAATTGCCGCGACGGAGCTTTTGCAATCGGGCGCTGGTGACGTCGGCGGGGCTGCTGCTCGTGGCCGGCGAAGCGAAGAGTCAGGGCGAGAATCCGCAGAAGCCGAATCCGCCAGAGAACCCCGGGCAAAATCTGCTGATGTATCCGCCGATGAAGATCGAAGGCGCTGAGCGCCTGCTGCCGGGATCGTTTCTCTACTTCAACTATCCAAAGTCGAGCGACGCTGCTGTGCTCGTGCGCAGCGCTGAATCGCAGTTTCTTGCTTTCAGTCGCCGTTGCGCGCATCGCGGCTGCTCGGTCGATTTCGATAAAGCGCGCGGTTGCCTGGTCTGTCCGTGTCATCGCGGCGTTTACGACACGCGCACAGGTTATGTGATGTATGGCCCTCCGCCACGTCCTCTGGACCAAATCATTTTGCAGGTGCGCTCCGGCGGAGAAGTCTGGGCCGTGGGCAAGCGAACTGGTGGAGAATTCAACGCTTGACCGAGTTTCAGAACCGGGAGCAGTAGCGACCGGATAATTGAGACCAAAAAGGCTGGGAGGTACACAAACATGAAACGCATTCTTCTCGTAGTTGCGACGCTAATAGTGATCGCGCTGGCCGGATTTGCGCTGACGGTGAATGGGCAAAAGACGCGCGCGGCCGCGAACGTGGCCGAGCCGCTGGTGCAACAGCCGCTCTACACCGATTACAAAGGCGTGCGCCTGGGCATGACCGCGGACGATGTGCATACGAAGCTGGGTAATCCGGTGCTGAAAGATGCAGAGCTGGATTACTACGTGTTCTCGGACAACGAGACCGCGCAGATCGCTTACGACGCAAATCATAAAGCGAAAGCAATCTCAGTTGACTATGCAGGCGGCGTGGGCGCGCCGGACTTCAAGACGGTGGTTGGCCCAACTCTCGATTCGCGCCCGGACGGATCGCAATACAAAGTCGTGCGCTATGAATCGCTGGGCTTCTGGGTTTCATACAACCGCACCGCCGGCCCGGTAATGATCGTGACGATCACGATTCAGAAGATTGGCTGACACGGACTTGCGCCTGCCAGGTAACGCGAGTTGTTATTTGCGGACTGGCTTCGCACGTGCCAAGCGCCAGCGCACGAAAGTGGAAACGGCTCGGAGGGTAAATGGATAACCAATATTTCTACTCGACTGAGATCGAGTGGACCAAAGAACGCCAGGGCAATCTATGTTCGCCGGTACTTCCTTGCTTGCATGTTGACGCGCCGCCGGAATTCAAAGGCCACGACGGCGCGTGGACGCCTGAGCATCTCTTCGTCGGCGCCGTGAACTCTTGTTTCATGACGACGTTTCTCGCGATTGCCGAGAATTCAAAGCTCGATTTCGTGAGCTTCAAGACCGCCGCGGATGGAAAATTAGAGAAGCTTGATGGCGGTTTCCAAATGACTGAGATTATTCTGCATCCGACGCTGACGATCGCCCACGCGCGCGACGCCGAGCGCGCCTCGCGAATTCTGGAAAAGGCCGAGAAGCATTGCCTGATCTCGAATTCGATCAAGACGACAGTCCACCTGCAACCTGAGATCGATATCGTCGAGCAGGCAGCTAGCTGAACTAGACACAGCTCTTCATCACATAGCTTCGTCCGCGCGCGATGAGGCGCACACAGTCATCGCTCTGAAAGACTCCCGCTACCAATCGATTGCCCGATAACCGGACCAGTCCGCCGTCACTCAAATCTGTTCCTTCGGTGAAGAAGTTCGGCGTGGCTCGCGTGGCCGTGAACGGGCCATTAAAAATTGCGATGGCAAACTTGCGCGAGCGTCGGGTGTCGTTCACCAGCGCGACCGCAAAGTCTTCGCGTCCATCGCGATTGAAATCGCCAACGGCGTAATACGGCTGATAGTTCCTGCCGTTCTCCTGCCGCGTTGCGGTCAGGCCTTCTTGGTTCGCGCAATCCCTCTCAGTAGCGAGGCGCAGCGCCGGCTTTGTCTTCAACCATTGATTCAAAGTCTCGCGATGCTGGTCGCGCACAAAATTGGCCGATCCGGTTTGCGCCGTGCTGTGCGTGCTCGTCAGAAGTGTGGCGAGAATGGTCATCGCGATCAGAAGGATGAATCGTCTGTTCATGTCATTAACCTCGAGAAGATTGATTTATCCATCCTGGTTCGCAACGAACATGCCAACGAACTTGCCGATGGATTTCTATTTCTTCCCGGCAGAAAAGCGCGGAAATTTGCGCCAGGTTCAGCGCAAACTTACGAGAAACTCCGCTGCGTAAAACTACGCGGCGCAGCCAAATCCGCGATGTTTCCGCATTGAGCCTGCGAACATTTCCCGGTGCATTGATTGCGTTTACGGAGTACAACGGCGACTTGTGTCCAAACACTTCATTCTCGACATGGAGGAAAAGCAACATGAGAAAACTTACGATTCGTCTGGCAGCGTCGGCAATTCTGTTTCTAGCCTTGCCGGTCTTTGCGATAGTTAATCAGGCGAGGCAATTCAATCGCGATGGCTTGTCATTCAGTTACCCGGCCGATTGGGCGCTGGGTGATGAAAGCGACGCCAACGCACAAACACTGAATATCGGCAAAGGCAGTGACGATGCGAAGATCATCGTGGTCGTGCTGCGCCGTGAATTGAACGCAACGGAAATGGCCCAGGCCCAGCCGGTGATGACCAACGCGATTGTCGATGCGCTGAATCAGGAGATTGCCAAGCTCGGCGCGCAAGTGCAGCGCTCGCAAGTTAGTGAAGCGATCGGCGGAGTGCAGGCGCAAGGCATTCGCTTGCGCGCGTCGCTGCAAGGCGAAACTGGCAACGCCGATATTTACTGGCTGCCGCTTAGCAACAAGCTCGTGCATGTTGTCTTCGTCGGTTCGGATCAGGAACGCACGCGCGCTTCGTATGTCTGGAACATGGTCTGTAGCACGCTCAGGGTGGGAAGTGGCCCGGTTAATCCGCCGCAAAGCTCCGCGCCGGACACCAGCGCTTTCACCTACCGGCGGATCACAGGAAACAAAATCGAGTTATACATGGACGAATGGGGACGCGGTTACGTGCATGACCTGAACAATCAGGCGTGGGTGCGAATTCCGGATTACTCGGGTCGTCAATCGCATCACGCGATGCAGGAAGTTCCGATCACGATTCATCCTTCGTTCTGCAAGACGAGCGATACGATGGCGCTAATGTACGCCTTCGGTGGATTGATGGTTTATGATTCAGCGATGTACTCGGCGCAGAATCCGAATCAGGCCTGGCGCGTGAACTCTGAAGTGTCGCAGCGCGGCAATGCCTTCGCGTCGATAACTCGCTCGCGCGTAATCAACCACATCTCGCAGGTCAACGACGCGTTGGCTTTGGCAGGCGGAACGAATTGGATCTGTGTTTACGACTTCAATCTGCACAAGTGGATCAATCATCAGGATCCGGTTGACGATTCATCGGCAGAGTTGGATAACAATTTGGTGCTCAGCGGAAACACGGCGCGGGTTCGCGTCTTGAACGGGCCAATGTGCAGCTACGCAGCGGGCAGCGGATCGTGGAGTTGCGTGCGATAACGCCCGATCGAAAGGTGACACAATGCGCGTACTTGGATTCCTGGTCGTAGCTTTTTTCATGATTGTGGGCGCAGTCGCTTTGGCAGCGCCGCAACGCTTGTTCGCGCTGGCGCCGTTGGCGCTTACGCCCGCGGGAATTTACGTCGCGGCCGGAATTCGATTAACGATCGGAGTGATTCTGCTGAGCGTGGCGGCGCGTTCACGCTTTCCGTCGGCGTTGCGTGTGCTGGGTCTGCTGGCAATCATTGGCGGCTTCGTAACACTGGCTCTCGGAGTTGATCGCTCGCGGATGATCGTTGACTGGGTCTCAATGAAAGGGTTGATGCCGGTGCGCGTATTTGGCGTCTTCGTGCTAATCATCGGCGGTTTCCTCGCTTATGCGATTGGCCCGCCGCGCGAATCGTAGCGTTTGGCAACAGGATCGTTGCAGTTTTGAAACCGCACGATGGCATCAGAGTAATACGCTTTGCTGAATGATCGGGATCAGCCCGGCTAAGAGGTTATGTCGAGGAGAGGTATAATCCCTCGGGATTGGAGGATTTAAGATGGGAACAACAACAGCCACATCGACGGTGGAAAACGGTAAGAGTGCAGGATTCAAATTAGGACATCTGGCAGCGAAAGCTGCGGAAGGCAAAATCATCGCGGAAGATTTGGTAGACATCGGCAAGCGCAAAGCGCAGCGAATCATTCGTCACGGGTACGAAACGGGTGAAGACTATGTTGACGAAACGCGGCGCTACATCAAGCACAACCCGTGGCAATCTGTGGGCATTGCGTTAGGAGTCGGATTGACGCTGGGATTTTTGGGCGGCTTTCTCGCCAAGCGTCGTTAACAAGTTTGGTTGGCTAAGTGAGCGGTGGTGGCTCGTCGATTTTGTAAGCGGGTCGTCACCGCTCTCGCTTTTGGGCTGCGCTTGTTCCAGGCACGCGCTCAATTTTTTCGCGACTGCGGCGACGTGCGGTTCTTTGATGATGTCAAGGTGCGTTCCCGGAATCTCGTGTACGTCCAATCCGCCGGGCGCTAACTTTCTCCAACCTTCAATCATGTCGAACTTTGCGCGCAGGTCGCTGCTCGCCCAAAACAGAGTCACTGGCCCCTCGTAAAGTCTGGGCACATATCGATGCGCCGCCAGCCAGTTGAATTGTTCGACGTGGCGAAGCCATCGCGGCGTTCCTAAACCGGACTTGCCAAACGCGCGATAGAAAGCGCGCCAGAGTTTGCCCTTCATGCGCTGGGGCGCGTAGCGCGACTTGCTGAATACGTATTTGAACTTGTCGGCCAAACCAAGCTGACGGAGATTGGCCGCGTGCGCGCGAATTCGTTTGAGCCCGCGTCCGCCCTTGGGCCGATGCAGCACCTCATCTGAATTTAGTTTGTGATGGCCCACCGGATATGAATCGAGTAAGGCGAGCAGCGCCACCTCTTGCCGCTGCTCTTTCAACTGTCGCGCCATCTCGTAAGCGATGATGCCGCCGAGCGATCGGCCACCGATGAAATATGGCCCGCTGGGATGGTGTGCGCGAATCTCTTTTAAGTAATGCGCGGCCATATCTTCGATGCGCGCGTGCGGCTCGTGCGAATCGTTCAGCCCCAGCGACTGCAAACCGTAAAAAGGCTGATCGTGTCCTAGATGCCGCGCGAGATCGTAATACTCGAGCACGTTTCCGCCGACCGCATGCACACAAAAGAACGGCGGCTGCGTGCCCAGCGGTTGAATCGGAACGATCGATGAAGCGCGCGGCGCATTTTCCTTTTCAATGACCGCAGCGAGTTGCGCGATTGTTGGCGCTTGGAACAACGTAGCCAGCGGCAGACGCCGGCCGAATTGCTTTTCGAGCAACGCGAATATTCGCACCGCCAGCAGGGAATGCCCACCCAACTCGAAAAAGTTTTCGTGAACGCCCACGTGATCGATATGCAAAGCTTCCTTCCAAATCGCAGCTAAGACACCTTCAGTCTGCGAACGTGGCGGCACGAACCGATCGGAATCATCGCGCGTAGTTCGATCGGGCAACGGCAGCGCGCGCCGATCGAGCTTGCCGTTGGGGGTCAGCGGCAATGAATCGAGCCGGACAATCGACGAAGGAATCATGTACGCGGGAAGGTCGTGTGCAAGCCGATCGCGCAGATCCGTCTCGGAAATTTCCTTCCTACGATCGGGCACGACATAGGCAACCAGTAGTTTTTGGCAATCGATCTCTTGCGCGACGACGACAGCTTCGCGAATGTGAGGATGTTTGACGATCACCGCTTCGATCTCGCCGGGCTCGATGCGAAAACCGCGGATCTTGATTTGGCGATCAGCACGTCCGGCGTGTTCGACATGTCCGTCCGGCAAATAACGGCCGAGATCTCCCGTGCGATACAAACGATCGGCGGGATCATCCGTGAACGGATTCGTGATGAAACGCTCGCGCGTCAGGTTGTCATCGCCCAGATAACCTTTCGCCAGATGCGGACTGCGAAAGTAAATCTCACCGAGTTCACCCATTCCGCAGCGTTGCGCAGACCGATTCAGCACGAGCAACTGAACATCGCGTATGCCTTTGCCGAGCGGCAGAATTTCTCTTCCTGACCAAGCGGCGGAATCGTCGATGACGTAATGACCGACCGCGCGTTGCGTTTCAGTCGCACCGTACAGATTCACGCAGGTGATCGTCGGCGCGAGCTTTCGCAGGCGCGCCACGTCGCGTTTCGTCAAAACATCGCCAACCAGGAATGAATAACGAAGCGAGTCGATCTGCTCGTCGTCGCAACCGTCCGTAAGCAACTGACACATCGCCGGCGTGAGATTCGCGATCGTTATTGCTTGCTGTCTCATCCAATCGCGAAGTTGCGCTGGCGATTCGATCACGTTCGGATCGGGGATGCAGACGCAACCGCCAAGTTGCAGCGGCGTAAAGATGTCGCGATGCAGCGGATCATGCGCCAGCCCGGACAACATGCAGAAGCGATCCGCTTCATCCAACTCGAATTCTTCTTTCGCCCATGACGTGAAAAGCGTCAGCGGTCCGTGCCGGCCCATCACGCCTTTTGGCTGACCTGTCGAACCCGAAGTGAAAGCGATGTAAGCAAGATCGTCCGGCTGAATTTCTACTGAAGGAGCTTCAGTTGAGCATTGTGAGATCTGATCGTCGCGAGATGAAAACTTTGCGTTCAGCGTCAAACGACATTCAATGCGAGTTACAAAATCTTCGAGCGCTTTCGGCAGTTGGCCGGCTGCTTTGATTTGCATCCAGCCGCGCGGATGCGCGACTTTCAGGCAGTCGATCAAACGGTTCGCTGGATAAGACGGATCGAGAATCGTGAAAGCTGCACCAGCCTTCATGAGACCCAAAATTGAAACGACAAGCGGAGCGCTGCGGTGCGCGTAAATCGCGACAACGTCACCTTTCTTGATTCCGTTAGCGACCAGATAATTCGCGGCCTGGTTGGTGCGTCGATCCAGTTCTTCATAACTCAGCGTTTCATCCGCATCACTGACCGCCGCCGCGTTCGGGTGTCGCTCCACCTGCTCAGAAAACAATGCGAGGATCGATTTGGTTTCGCTCGATTTGAGCGGCGCAGTCGGATTCGGCAGAACTTCCTGCCCAGATGAAGTGACCAACGACAACCTGCTGATTGGCTCATCAGCGCGCGACACGACTTGCGAGAGCAGATGCTCAAACTGCGCGAGCATCTCGGTCATTCGCACGGGCGCAAACAGATCGCTCCGGTAAACCAAAGCCAACTTGATCTGTTTGTCGCCGGCGCCGGCATAAAGCGTGAGATCGAATTTCGAAAGATTCTCTTCGGATTGAAGCCAGGCGTCGACGAAGCTGATCGAATTGCGGCCCGGGAGATCGATTCGATCTGAAAAGCTGAACAGGTTGAAATAGACCTGAAAGATCGAAGTTCGGCTGAGGTCGCGCTCGGGTCTGAGTTCTTCGAGCAACCGCTCGAACGGGACGTCCTGGTTCGCATAGGCGTCGAGCGCCGTTTGTCGCTCGCGCGCCAGCAGTTCGCGAAAACTTGGATTGCCTGACAAATCCGTCCGCAGCGCCAGATTGTTCAAAAAGAACCCGATCAGATTTTCCGTTTCCGATTGCGCGCGATTGGCGATGGGCGATCCGACAATGATGTCGTCGTGCCCGGAATGTCTTTGCAGCAGCACTTTGAAAGCGGCGAGCAGCGTCATGAAAAGCGTCGCACCTTCGCGGCGACTCAGCGCCTGCAAATCGCTCGTCAGTTTCTCTGACAACGTGGCAACTGCACGGCCACCCGAATGAGTTTGAAAAGGTGGCCGCGGATAATCGGTTGGCAGATCGAGCGCCGGCAACTCGCCGCTTAATTTCTCTTTCCAGTAGGCAAGCTGTGACGCGACGCGATCGTCGTTCAGCCACTCTCTCTGCCAGAGCGCGTAATCGGCGTATTGAATCGCCGGCTCGGCGAGTTGTGACGGCCGTCCACTTGCGTACGCCTCATATAACGCAGAAAGTTCGCGGAAGAAAATCAAAATCGAGCCGCCGTCGCTGACGATGTGATGCATCGTCAACAGAAAAACCGACTCGCTCTCGCTTATTTTGATCAGACTGGTTCGCAGCAGTGGACCACGTGCCAGATCGAACGAACGTTCTGCGGCCTCCTTCGTCAGGCGCAGACTTTCTGCCTCGCGAGCAGCCTGGTCCAGGTGAGTCAGATCGATGACGCAAACTCTCGTGTCAATTTGCGGTGCGATTATCGGGGTGGGCTGGCCGTCAACTGTGATAAATGTCGTGCGCAGAACTTCATGCCGCCGCACGACTTCATCAACGCATCTTTGCAGTACTTCGAGATTTAGAGGATGCGAAATCCGCACCGCCGTGGGGACATTGAAAACTGGCGAGCCCGGCATCAAGTGATCGAGAAACCACAGCCGTTCCTGCGAAAACGATAATCGCAAGCTGGTATCGTCTGCACGTTTTGGAATCGTAAGAGAGAGGTCCTGGTCGATTTCGCCGCGCAGATACCTGGCAAGTAGATCGCGCTTGGCCGGCGATATTGCCGGCGTGCTGGACTCCGAATTTGGAACTTGTTCGAGCACGAGACTCCAGATGCAAATCAGGTGGAGTGATGAAATGGACAGCCGCTTTGTGGTCGAGCTGTTGAAGCGAGTACGGGCGCAGCCATCACAGAATCGAAAGTTACCGGAAGCGATATCAAGCCACGCAATCCTAGGTTTTCACGCCAGACCAGAGGCTGATCAGTTTCGAACCGCAGGTCCGCCGTGCGACGCGCGATCGCTTCGAAAGTCAGTTGGCCTTCGATACGCGCGAGCGCCGCGCCAAAACAAAAATGGCTGGCCCAACCAAAGGCGAGGTGCCGATTGTCCGGGCGCGCGATGTCGAGGCGATCAGGGTCATCGAATCTTTCCGGATCGCGATTGCCCGCGGCCATCACCGCGATGACGGCCTGGCCTTTGCGAATCAATTTGCCACCAAGCTCAATGTCTTCAGGACAAATCCGCGCCGTGTGTTGGCTGGGGCTTTCGAATCGCAGCAGTTCCTCGACCGCGGACGGAACCAGGGAAGGGTCGTCGCGCAATCGCTGCATCTGATCGGGATGCCGCAGCAGACTCAGAATTCCGTTGCCAATTAGGTTCGTCGTGGTCTCTTGCCCGCCGACCATCGTGACGATGCAGTTCGCGATGATTTCTTCTTCAGTCAGACGGTCGCCATCGATCTCGGCGTTGATGAATGAATTGATCAGGCCTTCGCGCGGATGCTGTTTCTGATCCTGGATTGCTTTGCGAAAGTAGGCCGTCATCTCTACAACGCACTGCACCGTGCGTGCGGCGCGATCGGGATTGTGTTGGAAGTTGCCGAGCACCTCAGCGAAATCCGCTGACCACGCTTTCAACTGATCGCAGTCAGCCGCCGGTACCCCGAGCATTTCCGCAGTCACGATCGCCGGCAGCGGCGCCGCGAGATCGTTGATTACATCCATGCGGCCGGCGCGAAGGAGCGGTTCAAGCAATGCGTCGAGAATCTCGCGAATGTGTGCGCGCAAGGCTTCGACTCGCGCCGGTGCGAACGCGAAGGATGCCAGGCTGCGCAGACGCGTGTGCGCGGCTGCGTCCATGAACAGCATCTGCTTCGTCATCAATTGGGCCAGGGGACTCAACTCCGCCAACCCCATCGCCTCGAGTTGTTCCGGAGTCGGCGTGCGATTTGCCGAAAAGCGATGCAGCACAGTGACTACATCGTCGTAACGCGTGACGACCCACGCGTGCAGATACGGGTCCCAGTGGACTGGAGCTTCCGTGCGCAGTCGTCGATAGAGCGGATATGGGTTGGCGAGCACCTCTGGATCGAGCAGGTGATAGAGGCTGAGGGCTTGAGCAGACTTGTCTGAATTATTTCGCATGGCACTAATTTGGTTTTCAACGCGCGAGATTCAGTTCGCGATCGGGCAACGATCGCTGTCTGAAATTTCATTTACGCAAGCAAGGCTTCAGCTTCTTCCTCGCTCATGTTTTCGATACGAGCAACGATTAGTCGTTCGATCTCGTTGGATAACTCAGCGATGGTCGAGGCGTCGAACAGTGTCCGGAGCGCCAGATCGACTCCAAACGCGCTGCGAATCTTCACGATCAGTTGGGTGCCGAGCAGCGAATGGCCGCCGAGCAGGAAAAAGTTGTCGTTGACGCTGATGCGATCGAGTTTGAGCAGCGTGCAGACGATTTCCGAGAGTCTGTTTTCGATGGGCGAGCGAGGCGCGATGAAATCATCATCGCGCAGAGTGTTCTCGCTGCTCGGTTCGGGCAGCGCGGCACGATCGATCTTGCCATTGGCGGTGAGCGGAAGGAACTGAAGCTTCACGAACACTGAGGGCAACATGTAATCCGGCAGCGAAGTACGCAGAGAGTCGCGCAATTCAGTTGCTGCCGGCGTAGTGCCATTGCGCATCGCGACGTACGCGGTCAGTCGTTTGTCAGAACAATTTGATCCGCGCGCGGTGACAACACTCGAAGCGATCGCCGGATGACGATCGATAGCTGCCTCGATTTCAGCCGGCTCGATGCGATAGCCGCAAATCTTGATTTGATCATCGACGCGGCTAAGGTAGGCAATGTCGCCGTTGGGAAGCCGCCGCGCTAAATCGCCCGTGCGGTAAAGCCGGGCATTAAGTTTTGAACTAAACGGATCGGCGATGAATTTTTCAGCCGTGAGATCGGGCCGATTCAGATAGCCACGCGCGACGCCCATGCCGCCGATGTAAATCTCGCCTGCTTCGCCGTCCGCGGCGGGAGCAAGATTCTCGTCAAGAATGTGAACATCGATGTTGCTGATAGCGCGTCCGATTGTTGGCAACCCGTCATCGACATTCGCTGAATGGACGATGCCGGAAGTGGCCACGACCGTGCACTCAGTCGGGCCATAGTTATTGACAACCTTGAATGGCAGATTATTGGTCGGATGACGATGGAGCGTGTCCGCGCCCGTAAGCAAGAAGCGCAGCGCAGCTTCCGCGGGCCAATCCAGAATCATCAAACTTTCCGCTAACGCCGTCGGCAGAAAGCTGATCGTGATCTTGTTTTCGACAATCCAATCGCGGAGCGAATCCGGCGACAGTCGCGTTTCTTCATCGGGCAAATAAAGCGTTGCTCCCGCAGTGAGATACGGCCAGACTTCCCAAACCGATGCATCGAATCCCACGCCAGCCAGATGCGACGCGCGATCTTGTGAAGTCACTTGAAACGCGTTGCGGTGCCATGAAATCAAATTCTGCAAACTCTCGTGAGTAATCTCGACGCCTTTCGGTTCGCCCGTCGAGCCCGACGTGTAAATCACATAAGCAAGCTGCTTTGGATCAGTTTCGACGATCGGCGCTTGGGCTGAAAAATCGGCGAGTCCCTCGCAGCTAATATCGATGACTTCGCGCGTCGGGTGATCGAGTTCAGCGACCAGTTTCCCCTTTGTTATCAGAACACGCGGCTGCGCGTCATCAAGCATGAACCTCAGGCGATCGATTGGATGGTTTGGATCGAGCGGCAGGAATGCGCCGCCCGCTTTCATGATCGCCAGCGTCGAAATAATCGACTCGACTGAGCGATCGAGGCACACAGCGACAATGTTCTCGGCTGCTACTCCCAAACCCACAAGTTGGTTGGCAACGCGATTCGCCCGTTGGTCCAACTCGGCATAAGTCAGGACTTCATCGTTGGACACTACGGCAGGGGCGTTCGGTGCCTCGGCCGCGCGGGCTGCGATCACTTCGGCGATCGACGGTTCGGTTCGGTTGATTTGGAGAGACGTCGGCGCCGCGATCAATTTCGCGGGCGGCAACGAATAGACATGCGACGTGAATGGTACGAACGGAGTTGACATAGCACTCAATGGCGGCAGGCCGGGGCCTTTGACCTGCTCTATATGGGTTAAATGGTTAATAACAAGGGCTTTCCTCAGGATCTGCGGAAGAAGTGGGGAGACAAAATTTGTCAAGACTTCGTCAAGCCGCAATTTTCTGGCAAGTCGTGTGTTTTGAACATTTACTTTTGCTGATGGCTCGAATACGAGTCGGAGGCAACCCGTGGTTTTATCAGCATTAATGCCCTTGTTTTTAATTTCATCCGTTGACCGGCTTTCGGATCTGAACGATCAGCTCCTGCTGCTTCTGAACAGCGCCGCCGGTCGGTCCTGGCTCTTCGACAGCCTGGTCGCGTTCTTTCTCGACAACGATCTGGCGAAGGCCGGCGTCATCGGATGTTGCTTCCTGGCCGCCTGGTACGGAGGTAAGTCGAGCAACAGCACGAACGCGCGTCGCAAGATCCTGATCACAACGCTGGTTGCGGCGGTTTGCGTGATCACAACTACGAAGGTTCTGTCGAAGACGATCTTCCTGCCGCGCCCGGAAATTCAGTCGCAGAAGATTTACCGGCTCGATGGCGATCAACTCGTCGAAATGAAGCGCATGCCGGTGCGATTCATGCTCGATGAAGAAAGCCAGAAGAGTTATCACGCGCTGCTTAATGGCGATGTCGAAACGAATGACCTCGGATCGTTCCCCAGCGATCACGCGGGCTTCTTCATCGCGATCTCGCTTGGCATCTGGTTGGCGTCGCGAAGACTGGGTTGGTTGGCGCTCGGCTGGACCGCGATCGTCATCCTCGGCGGCAAGATGATCAGCGCGCAGCATACGCCTTTGGATATCGCCGCGGGCGCCGGCGTGGCAATCGTCGAGTTGTCGGCAATTCAGTATGTGCTGCGCAAGAGATTCAACGGAATTCTCGAGCGTCTGACGTCACTGACGCTTCGCTACAGCGCGCTCTCCAGCGCCATCGTTTTTCTCGTCGCGTTCGAAGTTTCGAGCACGATGATTCACATCAGAGCTTTCCTGGGTTTGCTCGCGGCCATGCGCCGGCACGTGCTGCTGGGCATGGGCTGAACCCGTAACGTGCCTCGGTTTGGAAATAGTCATGAAGAAATTCGTCATCGTCATCGCGTCATTCGGTTTCATCTTTCTGACTTCGTGCAAAGTCCAGAAAGAGGGAATCGTGATCATGACCGATCACTCTTACAAAGCGACCCTGCTCGCTAACAACAAGATTGGAATTGGTTCGCCCGACGGATTGCTGTGGCACAAGGGCAAACTCTACTTCGCGGACGAAGGCGGCGTGGCCCTCGAGTCATGGAACCGGACCGAAGGTCTGAAGAAGCTGGCGGATGCCAGCGTGGGATTTCTGTCGCCCGAAGATTTGGTGATCGACGCGCAGGACAACATCTTCTTTACCGACGACGACGCGGGCGGTCTGTGGGAATACACGGCGGACGGCAAGCTGCGCGAAGTTGCCGGCAAAGACAAAGGATTGATTTCAACCGAAGGCATCGCGATGGCGAAGGACGGGTCATTGCTTGTCGGCGACGGCGAGCAGCATGAAGTTTTCCGCGTCACGCGCGATGGCAACGTCTCCGAATTCCTCGGGAAAGAAGCGGGGATCACCAAGCCCGAAAGCATGGTCTTTGACGATCAAGGCAATCTTTACATCGCTGACAACGAAGACAACGTGCTCTATCTGCTCGACGCGAATCGCAAACTGCATCGCATCATTGACCGCAACGAAGCGTTCTCGCCGGAAACGATTTACTACTCGAAAGGTTCGCTCTACATCACCGACAGTCACAACTGCAAGCTTTATGTTTACACGCCGGGCGAAGAGTTGAAGACGATCGCGGCGTTTGGCGGGCAACTGAAAAATGTGCAAGGCGTGACGGTTGATGATCAGGGAAACATCTTACTGAGCGTGCAGAGCGATTTGAAACACAAGGTCGGAAACATCATCGAAATCAGCAAGGAAGAAACGCAGGTAGCCAAAAAATAAATAACATCGCCGTGCCGGGCGATTCTGAACTAAAAACTCATGCCCCAAGCTTTCATCGAGACATCAAATCTCGAATCCCAGAATATTAATCTGATGGATGGACAGACGTTTGCCGAGTTGCACGGTGAGCGTTTTCCGCATTTCATTACGCGTCCCGTCACGCTTCTTTTCGAAGCTCAAGTTGCCCTGAATCCGAATGGCACCGCGATCTTCTGCGAAGAACAATCTCTGACATTTGCCGAGTTGAATGCACGCGCGAACCAGCTTGCGCGTCACCTGCGTTCATTGGGTGTTGCTCGCGAAACGCTCGTCGGACTTTGCATCGATCGTTCGGTCGAGATGGCTATCGGCATTCTGGGAATTCTGAAAGCCGGCGCTGCGTACCTGCCCATCGATCCGGAATATCCGCAAGAGCGCATTGCGTTCATGCTTGATGACGCGCGGCCGGCGGTCGTACTCACCAAAGCTTCTTTACAGATTGAATTGCCGTCACACGCGCGCGCTGTATTTTTCGATCAAGATGCGAGGCAGATCGCGGCCAATTCCGCCGGAAACCTTGACGAAAAGCCTCACCCGGAAGACCTCGCCTACGTCATCTATACCTCTGGATCCACGGGGAAACCGAAGGGCGTGATGATTGAGCATCGCAACCTGGCGAATTACCTGCTGGCTCTCAATCATGAAGTTCAGATCGATCCGAGCGATCGATATCTGCACACGGCCTCGATTGCGTTTTCATCGGCGCGACGTCAGTTGCTGTTGCCGTTGTCCCAAGGCGCATCGGTAATGATTGCAACTTCCGATCAGCGCAAAGATCCGATCGCGCTATTTCAGATGATCAAAGCGCGCGGCGTCACGATGATGGATGCAGTGCCTTCGTTCTGGCGCAACTGCACTGCGATCCTTTCAGAGTTGCCGGAAGAGGAACGACGAGAACTGCTCGACAATCGGCTCCGCACAATGCTGTCGGCGAGCGAGCCGCTGCTTTCGGAAGTTGTGCGCACGTGGACGCAGAGCTTCAATCATCCAGCGCGTCACATCCACATGTTCGGTCAGACCGAAACTGCGGGCATCGTCTCGCTGTTTCCGGTTCCGCGCGATTTCGATGAAGAGCATTACATTCCGATCGGCGGACCAATTGCGAATACCGACATTTACATTCTTAACGAAGAGAAACAGCGGTGTGCGACCGACGAAGCCGGCGAACTCTACATCGGTGGTGCCGGCGTCGGTCGCGGCTACTTGAATCGGGCGGAACTGTCCGCGGAAAAATTTATTGAACTGGATGCCAAGCGACTCTATCGCACAGGCGATTGGGCGCGGGTTCGCGCGAATGGCCGAATCGAATTTGCGGGCCGTCGCGATCAGCAGGTGAAGCTGCGCGGTTTTCGTATCGAGCTGGGCGAAGTCGAAGGCGCGCTGTCGGAACATGCTGCCGTCCGTGAGTGCGCCGTCGTCGCGCGCGAGATTAATGGCGATACGAAACTGATCGGCTACTTCGTTTCGCAGAATTCCGAAACCAATGCGAACGATCTGCGCAAGTTTCTCACCGCGCGTCTTCCTGAATACGCAGTTCCATCGTTCTTTGTCGAACTGGAAGCGCTGCCGCTTTCCGCAAATGGAAAACTAAATCGACTCGCGCTGCCAATGCCTGAGCTTTCGCAAGCTTCCGGTGAGTTTGCTGCGCCGGAGAGTGAGCTGGAAGCCCAGCTCGCGTCGATTTGGGGCGACGTGCTGCGCCTGGAACGTGTGGGTCGCAATGATAACTTCTTCGAACTGGGCGGGCACTCGCTTTTGGCCGCGCAAATTTCGGCGCGCATGCGGCGCGAGTTGCAGATCGAAGCACCAATTAGTTCGCTTTTCGAATGTCCCACGGTCGCGGAGTTGGCCCAGTTCGTCCGCACGGCTGAGCCGGAAAGATTAATCGCTCGATCGATTCAGCGGTTCGATCGCAACGGCACCGCGCCGCTGTCCTTTAACCAACAGCAATTCTGGCTGCTCGATCAGTCAAGCCCGAATCGCAGCGCTTACAACGTGCGCACAGCGCTCAAGATCACCGGACCGCTGGACACGGCGAAACTTCAGAAGGCAATCGACACCGTAGTCGCGCGTCACGAAATCCTGCGAACGAACATAGTCACGACCAATGGAACTGCCTTACAGGTGATTTCGCCGACGATGGCCGTGCCCGTTGCGATTACCGACGTGTCGCACCTGGCTCCTTCTGATCGTGAAAGCGCAGTCGAACGGGCGCTAGCGGAAGAAGGCAACCGTCCTTTCGATCTTAGCAGCGAAGCCCTGATTCGCGCCCGCGTAGTGAAGCTCGACGCCGGCCAGCATGTGTTGATTCTGACGCTGCACCACATTGTCTGTGACGGTTGGTCGATCAGCGTGTTGCTTCGCGAATTGACTTCGCTTTACCACGAGCGGCCGTCATCGGAAACTACGCCGCAATTGCCGATTCAGTACGCCGATTTTGCTTTGTGGCAGCGTCGCTGGCTGCAAGAAGAAACAATCGATCGCCAACTGAACTATTGGAGAAAGCAGCTCGCGGATGCGCCCACAGCTTTGGATCTGCCAACCGATTTTCCACGTCCCGCGCTGCGCAGCTACAAAGGCCGTCGCATCTCGATAACGCTACCGGCGGAACTCACTGAAGCCTTGCGCCGTCTCAGCCGAATTGAGAACACCACGCTGTTTATGACGCTGCTGGCGGCTTTCGTAACGCTGTTGTTCCGCTACAGCGGACAGGAAGACGTGATCGTAGGCACGCCGGTCGCGGGCCGCTCGATGTTCGAGACCGAATTTTTGATCGGCGCGTTCGTCAACACACTCGTGCTGCGCGGAGACGTCAGCAACAACCCGAGTTTCCGCGACCTGCTTGCGCGCATTCGGAAGATGGTGCTCCGCGCGTTCTGTCATCAGGATCTTCCGTTTGAAAAACTCGTCGAAGAGTTGAACCCGGAGCGCAAGGCCAATCGTTCTCCGCTGTTCCAGGTCATGTTTTCCTACGAGAACATGCCTGAGCCGCAACTGACGGTAAACGGGACCAAGTTCGCGACGGTTGATATTGAAAGCGAAGCGGCGAAATTCGATTTGAGTTTGGACGTGTCCGAGGACGCCGAAGCGATCTCCGTCGCATTTGAGTATGCAACGGATCTATTCGCGCCGGCCACGATCGAGCGCATGCTCGGGCACTATCAAAACCTGCTCGCAGCGATCGTTACTGAGCCGGCATCGACGGTCGCCGATCTCACACTGCTCGCGGAACACGAGCGCTATCTGTTGCTGACCGAATGGAACAGCAATCAGGTCGAAGTTCCGAAGGACACCTGCGTTCATCAGTTGTTTGAAGCGCAGGCTGCGAAGAATCCCGACGCGCAGGCGGCTGAGTTTAATGGCGAGCGGCTGACGTACGGTCAGTTGAATGCGCGCGCGAATCAACTGGCGAACTATCTACAAAAGCGAGGTGTCGGTCCGGAAGTTCTCGTCGGCATCTGCGTCGAGCGTAGCCTGGACATGTTGGTCGCGATCTTTGGCGTGCTGAAAGCCGGCGGCGGATACGTGCCGCTCGATCCGAATTACCCGCGGGATCGTGTGGCGTTCATGGTCGAAGACGCAAAGCTGGCGATCATCATCACGCATGAACACCTGGTTAATGAAATCCCCGTTGGCGACGCGCAACTGCTTTGCATCGATAGCAACTGGGAAACGATTGCGCGCGAGAGCGACGCGAATCCGACGCCGAACGTCACGCCCTCGAACGTTGCTTTCGTGATTTACACGTCAGGCTCGACCGGAAATCCGAAGGGCGTGGCGATCGAGCACGGCTCGCTGGTCCATTTCACGCGCGCGGCAAACGAAATCTACAAATTCACGAGCGACGATCGCACGTTGCAGTTCGCATCGTTGTCGTTCGACATGAGCGCGGAAGAGATTTACATGTCGCTGACGCACGGCGCGTCGCTCGTTCTGCGCACCGACGAAATGATCAGCTCTCCGCAGGACTTTATGCGGTTCTGCGAAGAAAACCGCGTGACCATTCTCGATCTGCCAACGGCGTACTGGCATGAATTGGCCGACACGCTGGCGGAAAATCTGAAGATTTCTGAGGGCATTCGACTGCTGATCATCGGCGGCGAGAAAGCCTCCGCCGATCGATTCGCGAGCTGGAACAAGAACGTCGGCGACCGCATCCGTTTGATCAATACCTACGGTCCGACTGAGACGACGATCGCCTGCACGATGTGGGACATGAACTCGCCTGAGGGCAATCGTTCCGGCTCGGTCCCAATTGGCCGTCCCATCGCGAACACGCCGGTTTATGTTTTGGACAAATCGCTGCGGCCGGTGCCCATCGGAGTCGCCGGCGAACTTTACGTCGGCGGGCCCGGCGTGACGCGCGGCTATTTGAATCGGCCGGACCTGACGGCGGAAAAATTCATTCGTAATCCATTCAGCGCTGATCCGAATGATCGGCTGTATCGGACCGGCGATGTCGTCAGCTATCGCGCGAATGGAATTCTCGATTTCCTCGGACGCGCCGACAATCAAATCAAAATTCGTGGATTCCGCGTCGAGCTGGAAGAGATCGAACAGGCACTGCGGACGCATGAGGGCGTGAACGATTGCGTCGTCATCCTACGCGAGGATCGCGACAAGCGATTGGTCGCTTATGTATTGCCGGAAGAAGGAACTCAGCCGAGTGCGAGCGACCTGCGCAACCTGCTGCGCGCGAAGCTGCCTTCGTACATGGTGCCGGCGCTGTTCGAAATGATCGACGCGCTGCCGCTGATGCCCAACGGGAAAATCAATCGCGCCGCGCTCCCTGATCCGCAATCGCAACCAGAGACGGACGAGGCTTTCATCGCGCCGTCAACTCCGCTCGAAGAATTGCTCGCGTCCGCGTGGCGCCAGGTGCTCAATATTGAGCGCATCGGCGTGCATGACGATTTCTTCGATCTCGGGGGTCACTCGTTGCTGGCGGCAAAGGTTGTTTCGCTGGTGCGAAACGATCTCGATGTTCACTTCACGATGGTCGATGTCTTTCAGGCGCCTACAATCGCCGGCCTCGCAGAGATGCTGTACCCGCGTACCGTGGAGGAAGAAGGGCATGGCGAACTGGCAAAGTTGCTTGAGGAATTAGCGAGTCTTTCAGACGAGGAAGCACAGCTTCGCTTTGATCGTGAAGTGGAGAGAGATCAAGTCGCTGCGGCTTAAGGTAGATGAGCTGATGGAAACCATCCTTTCAAAGAACGAGAATCTGGCGCAACAACTGGCGGGGCTGTCGCCGGCCAAGCGGGCGCTGCTGGAATTGCGGATGATGCGGAAAATGCGCCGCGGCGAAGCGCGGGCGCAGGTAATACCTCGGAGCGCGAACCGCAGCTCAGCGCCACTATCAAATAATCAACAGGGACTGTGGGTGCTGAACGAATTGATGCCTGGCGCCACGGTCTACCATTCGCCAACGGCTGTGCGTCTTTCCGGTAAACTAAATGTAGCGGCGCTATCCCAGGCGCTGGATGCGATTGTCGCCCGTCACGACGCGCTGCGGACGACGTTTGTGGTCGTAAACGGCGAGCCGATGCAGATAATCACGAGTAGCCGCTCGCTCGATCTGCCCTTGGTAGATCTCGGCGCGTTGGCCGAGGCGGCCCGCGAAGAAGAGGCCCAACGACTGCTGCAAGAAGAAGTCGGAAAGCCATTCGACCTTACGCAGGGTCCGTTGATCAGAGGGCTTCTGCTCAAACTGAAAGATGAAGAACACATCCTGCTGATCACGATGCATCATATCGTGACCGATGGGTGGTCGATAGGACTCTTCCATAAGGAGCTGTCGGCTCTGTATCAGGCTTTCGTCAAAGGAGAGCCATCGCCGTTGGCGGAGCTGCCGATTCAGTACGTGGACTATGCTGTCTGGCAACGGGAATGGTGCGAAGGCGAGGTCTATCCGTCTCAGCTTGCCTATTGGCAGAAACAATTTGCCACTTTGCCGCCGGTGCTGGAGCTGCCTTCGGATCATCCGCGCCCGAATGCTCAGGCTTACCGGTCATTTCGCGGGGCGTACCACTCGCTCTCTCTACCCAAGCAGCTCACCCGCGACCTCAAGCGCATTTGTCAAAAAGAAAACGTCACGCTCTTTATGGCGCTGCTGGCTGCCTACCACGTTTTGCTTCATCGCTACACCGGCGAAGAAGACATTGTGGTCGGCACGGCGATCGCCGGACGGCAGCTTCCGGAGATCGAAAATCTGATCGGGGTTTTCATTAACACGATGGCTTTGCGGACGCCACTGACTCCCGAACTCACGGGCCGAGAGCTTCTGGCGAAAGTAAGGCAGACTGCGTTAGAGGCATTCGAGAATCAGGATCTGCCTTTCGAGCGGCTGATGACTGAGTTGCATCACGAACGCACGCTGGCGCACAACCCGCTCTTCCAGGTGATGTTCATTCTTCAGAGCGAAGATATTCCACCCTTGCAGATGCCCGGGCTTGAGGTCGAGCACTTTAGGGTAGAAAGCAATTTCGCGGACTACGATCTGACGCTGGATGTATCCGAAGGGCCCGATGAAATAATCTGCGTGTTCAAATCGAATGCCGAACTCTTCGAAAGTGAAACCATCGTCCGCATGATGAATCACTTTCAAACTTTGCTTGAAGGCATCGTTGCTAACCCGGAACAGGCAATATCTGAGTTGCCTCTGGTTAGAGCCGCTGAGCGCCACAAACTCCTGGTTGAAATGAACCAAACGGCGCGAGAGTTTCCTGCGGACGTGTGTGCTCACCAATTATTCGAGCAACAAGTTGACCGTACGCCGAATGCCACGGCCGTCATCTTTGAAGATCAGCAACTGACCTATGCCGAGTTGAACGCGCGCGCGAACCAACTGGCCCACCACCTTCGTGGCCTGGGCGTAGGACCCGATTCCTTGGTCGGCATCAGCGTGGAACGTTCTTTGGAATTGGCGATCGGCGTGCTCGGTATTCTGAAGGCGGGCGGAGCCTATGTTCCATTCGACCCCACCTTCCCGAAAGACCGGGTGGCCTTCATGATCGAAGACACGAAAGTCCCGGTGTTAGTGACCAGCCGCCGGCTCGCCAGCGAACTGCCCCCGCAAGAAGCAGAGATTGTTTGCCTTGATTCCGATTGGCCGAAGATCGCCAGGGAAAGTGAGGCGAATCCGGGTGTGATAGCTTCACCCGAAAACCTGGTTTACGTCATCTACACTTCAGGCTCGACGGGCCGTCCCAAGGGCGTCCGCAGCAATCATCGTGGCCTGACAAATATTCTGTGTTCGCTTCAGCGAGAACCGGGAGTCACGGCTGACGATACAGTGCTCTCCGTCACGACGCTCTCGTTCGACATCTTCGCGCAGGATCTGCTGCTGCCGCTGATGAGCGGCGCGCGTCTGGTAGTTGTCCCTTCCAACGTCGCCGCTGATGGAAATCTGTTGCGAGCAGCATTGGAAAATACCAAGGCGACGGTAATGCAGGCCACGCCGACCAGTTGGCGCATGCTGCTTGAGGCCGGTTGGCGAGGTCACGATCGCTTGAAGATCTTCTGTGGGGCCGAAGCATTGACTCGTGAACTTGCGGATCAGCTTCTCGACCGCAGTCGAGAAGTCTGGAATCTGTACGGCCCGACCGAATCGTCCATCTGGACAACAGTAGTCAAAGTCGAGCGAGGCGGCGGCCCAATTTCCATCGGCCGCCCCGTCGCAAATTCGCAGGTCTATCTGCTCGATAAGAATTTGCAGCCGGTGCCTATCGGCGTACCGGGCGAACTGCACATCGGCAGCGTTGGAATCGCGCGGGGCTATCTGAATCGTCCGGAGTTGACGGCCGAAAAATTCATTCCCAATCCGTTTAGCGACGATCCCCAGTCGCGGCTATACAAGTCTGGCGACCTGGCCCGTTATCGAGCCGACGGAAGTCTCGAGTGTCTCGGTCGCATGGACGATCAAGTGAAGGTTCGCGGTTTTCGCATCGAG
>JAJPKD010000212.1 GCA_021323895.1 Acidobacteriota bacterium
GAAATCGCCGTTGTGGGGCACGCTTTCAAAGCGTCCCGGCGCGCCCGTGCATTTCGATAATGCTTTGGTGATGACGTCAAGTGAATAACCAAGCGCCAACCCGCTTGCCACTGCAGCCAGCGTGTTGTAAACGTGCGGTGGGCCAACCAGCGGCGAATGAAAATCGATCTCGGTGCGCACGCCTCCGGCGTGCTGATTGATTTGTAAACGAAATCTCATTCCGGCCAGAGAGAATTCCGGATCGTGCGCCGTAATGTCGGCTTCGGATTTCACCGCGTACGTCACAACTCGCAGGCCTTCGCCTTTCAATCGCTCTGCCAACTCCACGCCATGCGCATCATCGAGATTGATAACCGAAGTCTTTGGCAGCGACCCCAAACGCCCATCAAACAGCCGCTGCTTCGCGTACCAGTAGTTCTCCATCGTCTTGTGATAGTCGAGATGATCGCGAGTGAGATTCGTGAACACTGCCACCGCGTAATCGAGCTCATCACATCGATGAAAATCCATCGCCTGTGAAGAACATTCCATCACAGCCGTTTTGCAACCGATGTCGACGGCTTGGCGTAACAGCCGCTGCATGTCGGTGGCTTCCGGCGTCGTGCGATCAGCCTTTCTTTTTTCCTTGCCGAGACGATATTCAACCGTGCCCGTCATCGCCACAGGTTCGCCCGCGGCTTCGGGAATCGAGGCGATCAGGTATGCGCAAGTCGTCTTGCCATTCGTTCCGGTAATTCCAACAAGGTTCAGTTCGCGGGACGGATGATGATGGATTTCAGCGGCAGCGAGCGCCATCGCGCGGCGAATGTCTTCAACCTGGATCCACGCGCCATTGAAACCGTCCGGGCGCGGTAATTCGGAAATCACTCCCGCTGCGCCGTGTTCCAATACCTGCGGGATAAATTTGTGCGCGTCGAAGAGTTCCCCGCGCACAGCAGCGAACAGGCTGCCGCTCTTTGCCTGTCGCGAATCATGTATGACATCGGTCACGATCATGCTCGTGTTGCCAGACAATTTTCCCTGCGTCACGCGTGCAATGTCGCCGACTGTAATAGCTTCTTTTTCCACTCTGATTGTTTGACTGCTTCCTTTGAGTTAGACGTAGTTAGGTTTGTGATTATAATCACGCCGCTCGATTTCCGATATCTCCTGAGGTGGTTCGATGAAAATTCTTGTCTCGACTCTTCTGTTTGGAATTCTGCTCGCCGCTATCGTCGTGTCTCGTCGAAGCATGGCGGCACCCGCACCATACGACCTCATCATTCGTAACGGGCGCGTCATCGACGGCACCGGCAAGCCGGCCTTTAATAACGACATTGCGATCAAAGACGAACGAATTGTCGAGATGGGCAATCTTCGCGGCGTGAAAGCCAAGCGCGAAATCGACGCGCGTGGACAAATCGTTGCGCCGGGCTTCATCGACATGCTCGGCCAATCGGAACAGTACGTTTTGATCGATCCACGCGCGATGAGCAAGGTCATGATGGGCGTGACGACTGAGATTACCGGCGAAGGTGAATCGATAGCGCCGGTCAACGATCGCATTCTGAAAGAGCAGGAAGATTTCAATCGTCGCTTCAACTTGACGGTGGATTGGCGCACGTTCGACGAGTATTTTAAACGGCTCGACAAGCAAGGCGCAGGCGTAAACCTCGGCACCTTCGTCGGCGCGACGCAGGTGCGCGAATACGTGATCGGTTACGACAATCGTCCGCCGACGGCTGCTGAGCTTGGACAGATGAAACGCCTGGTTGCGGATGCGATGAAGGACGGCGCGCTTGGCCTATCGACCTCGCTGCAATACGTTCCGGCGCGGTTCGCGAAAACGGATGAGATCGTCGAACTCGCGAAAGTCGCGCATCAATACGGCGGCATCTACATCACGCATCAGCGCAGCGAGGCGAACGCGATCGACGATTCGATGAAAGAAGTTTTTGAGATTGCTCGGCGCGCGAACATTCCGGCCGAGATTTGGCATTTCAAGACTGCTTACAAAAAGAATTGGGGCCGCATGCCCGAGATGCTTCAACGCATCGCGGCCGCGAGGAGACAGGGTTTGAAGATCACCGCCGACGTATATCCGTATGTCGCGGGAAGCACTTCTTTGAGCGCGTGTTTGCCGCCGTGGGCGCTCGAAGGCGGCACGGACAAGATGATCGCGCGACTGAAAGATGCTGCGACGCGTGAACGGTTGAAAAAAGAAATCAGCACCGATTCGAAGGATTGGGAAAATATCTATCTCGGCAGCGGTGGGCCTAGCGGAATCCTGATCGGCTCAGTCACGAATCGCGAATTGGATAACTGGCAGGGCAAACGACTTTCGGAAATTGCGGCCGCGCAAAACAAAGATCCGCTCGACGCTTTGCTTGATTTCATCATTGCGGATCACGGACAAACCGGCGCGATCTTTTTCATGATGCAGGAGAGCGACATGAACGCCGCGCTCAAGTCGCCCTTCGTCAGCATCTGCACCGACAGTGGCGCGCGTGCAACCGACGGCCCGCTCGCCGGATCGAAATCGCACCCGCGCGGCTGGGGAACTTATCCGCGCATTCTCGGTCGCTACATCCGCGATGAGAACTTAATGCCGTTGGAACTCGCGATTCACAAGATGACCGGCTTGCCGGCATCGAATGTGGGTTTGAAGCAGCGAGGTCTTTTGCGCGAAGGCTACTTCGCGGATATCACCATCTTCGATCCGAAGACAGTAATCGATCGAGCGACGTTCGAGGAGCCGAATCAATATCCGGTCGGCATCAACTACGTAATCGTCAACGGACAGATCGAAGTTGATAACGGACAACGCACGCCGGCGAATTCAGGAAGAGTGTTGCGTGGACCGGGATATGGCCGGAGATGAACGCGGATTGACGCGGATAGGAAAAAGGCTCAAACCAATTCCAATCGGCGTTCATCCGCGTGAATCCGCGGCTCATATCGTCCCTACAACGCCGCGATGATCTTTCGATACTCAGCCTCGTTGAAAGCTTTTAGCGTCTCAGTGCTGACGTTTCCTTGCGCGCCCAGGCTGAGAACGGCTTTCGCATAGGTCTCGTCGTCCGGCGCTTCAATCACGCAAACCAGATCGTATCGGCCCATGGTCAGGTAAACGTCCCGGAAATTGCAGCCGGCCTTCTTGAAAGCTTTGCGTCCGGCATCGACGCGTTTCGCGCTGTTCTTAACTTTCGCAATTCCTTGATTCGTCCATTTCAGCAGAGCAACATAAGTTGGCATGGTGTTTCTCCTTTTTTGGAGTGCGCCGGCTTGACGGCGCTTTGTTATTTCTGCGGAGATTCTGAAAAGCGGCGTCAAGCCGCCGCACTGCAAATCAAATCTTGATGATGATGTTCTTCCTGTACAGTAGCCACATCAAGAATAGCCAAAGCAAAATGAATGAGATCGCAAACGCCAGCGAGGCGTTGTTCGGCGACAACCATGACGCGAACAAATGCTCGTAAATAAATGGTTGTAGTGCTCGCGGCGATCCATCAGGTTTGGTTACGTGAAGCAGCGAACTCAGACGGCCCATGAATCCATAATTCATCCCCATCAACCTTGCCATCATCCCCGTGCCGACGAACAGAACGATGGCGTTGACGCCAAAGATGACGAAGGGCTTCGTCCAGGCTTTGTATCCTTTAATGTCGATCAGCCAGTAACAGAGCGCTAAGAATTCGAGCGCGAGTCCGGCCGTGAAAAAAACACATGAACTTGTCCACAGAGATTTATTGATCGGAAACCAGGGATTCCAGCACCAGCCGACGATCACACAGGCAAAGCCCGCGACCATCATCAGTGCGACTTTCTCGATTGGTGTCTTGTTCTTATCGCGAATCAGGTAACCTGTCAGCACGCCGAACAAAGTCGTCGCCAGTGCGCCCATCGTGCTCAGGATACCTTCTGGATCGTAAACGACTGCCTGTCGCCAGACGTGCGGGCCGAACACCGTGCGGTCGATGTAAGAGGCCAGGCTTCCTTCCTTGCTGAGATCGCCAACGTAATGTCCCGGTGCATGACCACGCGTCATCAGGAAGTGATAGATGACGAGCAATGCGACCGCGATAATCGCCGTCGTGCGCGCGCGCGTAAGCAGATAAATCAAGCCCGCGAAGAAATAGCAGACCGCGATCCGCTGCAGCACGCCGGGAATGCGAATCGTAGATAGATGGAAATATGGAAAGCCGGCGAGGAATTCGCCTAGCAGAAAGATGATTACCGACCGATATACGACTTTGAGGAAGAGCTTCTTGCGTGGATCGCCGCGCTCAATTCGCTTCCCGAACGCGAGCGGTATCGCTACGCCGACAATGAACAGAAAAAACGGGAAGATCAGATCCGTCGGCGTCCAGCCGTTCCATTCAGCATGCTCGAGCGGCCAATAGATGTGCGACCACGTGCCGGGATTGTTAACCAGCACCATGCCCGCGACGGTCAGACCGCGGAAGACATCGAGTGAAACCAGACGTTCGATTTTGTTGTACATACAAAGAAATAATCCGCAGATTACGCAGATTACATTGATTTAGAAAGAACCAAACGACGGTGTTGTAAACTGCTGGCGCCAAAATTCAACAGCAACCCAACTTCGTAGCTCGTTGCTTTTAGGTAATTGATAACTTGGGCTTCTTCCGTTCCGCTCATGTGTGCAAGTGCCTTTAGTTCGACAACGACACTGTCAAAGCAAATGAAATCAGCGCAGTAAGCGGTCGCTAGTAGTTTTCCCTTGTACTGAATCGGCAGACACACTTCGCGCTTGAAGGGAATGTTATTGACGGCAAACTCGAGGGCCAACGCCTCCTGATAGACCGCCTCCAAGAAGCCACAGCCAAGTTGTCTATGAACTTCCATCGCTGCACCAATAATCGCAAACGTTCGCGGATCGCTCTCAGTGGGCGGCTTCAATAACATCGCACGGATTCTTTCTCTCTGGTTTTCCCTTCTGCGAAATCTGCGTAATCTGCGGATTATTCATCTTTGCGTTGGCGGAACGGGTCGCGTTCCCAAACCAAACTCCTCGGGACTCGGCAGCGTTGAAGTCGCTTCGTATTTGCGCATCGCTTCATCCATCGCACGGCTCTTCACCAGCCAAATTGAAATCATCTGATCGTAACGCGCCAGAACACTCTCCAACCAATACGGGCGATTCTCTGCCAGCCACTGTTTGCGATAGTCCTCTTTGAGAATCGAAAGCTCTTCGGCCATCTCGCGGAGGTTGTTGTAAATCGCGCCGTAGTAGTAGCGCAGCCTGCGCGCTTTCGTGCGATCGCCAAGGTTGAGATACGCATCCCAATATTGATCGCTGAACTTCTGCATGACTTCGTAACGACGACCGCGATGATCGTACTTGCGCGCGGCTAACATCATTCCATCGATGCTTGACCGATTACGACGCGCGCTTTTTTCATTTCGGATAATCTGCTCTTGAGCACTCTCGACGCTGAGCCGCATCTGCTTAATCTTCTCACTGTTCGTACGGGCGAAGTTGATGAACGGCGTCGTAAAAGGATCGCGCCAGAACGAATCATCAGTCGTTGCGCCACCGCCGAGCGACGGACCGGCTTTACCGATCGCCAACAACGCTGATGTTAGATCGCTCCCGTCCGCTCGGAAGAACGACCAGCCAAAGTTATTGTCGAATTGGGTTTGATCCATCGCGCCCTCCTGCCAGGACGCCGCTGCGCCCAGCGCGATCGAATACCAGGCCATGTCGAACAGGGCTTAACCATCGTCGTCCCAAGTCGTGTTCATCATTCCAATCGCGCCGGCCTTCTGCCCGTCGCGGACGAAATTGATGATGTTCTTTGCCGCCGCTTCCGTATTGGGAAAGATTTGGTTCCAGGTTTGCGCGCCGGGACAGACGAACTGTTGCAGTCCCGCGTCCTGAAACGGTTTGATTGACGACCAGAAGTCATCGCGCGCGCCGTACTGCCAGTTCATTACGATCATGTCTTTCGGAACTTGATTGATCAGATCGGGATGATTGAGCGCGATGTCGCCCCAAAACATCAGCTTGCGATTGTATGGCTTCAGCAAATCGCGAACGCGATTCAAATGTTCGAAGTAAACGGCGCCCACACCCTTGGTTTGCGCTTGCTCCCTGCTCTGACCCTGGCCCAGTTCGAACGTTTCATCTTCGCCGATATGAAAGAACTCTCCCGGGAAGAGTTCATTTAGTTCTTTGTACCAATCGGCGATCAACTTGTAGCTGCCGGGCTGTTGCGGCGACAGCACATCGCCGTAGGGTGTCTCGGCGAGTCCCGCGTACTTTTCCAGACGCAGAGCCTTATGAAGATGGCCGAAGGTCTGCTGCTCAGGCACAAGCTCGACGTGATAGTTGTGCGCATACGCGACCAGCTCCTTGATTTCCGCAGGTGTTAACGATCCACCTTCCGGCCCAATCAGCGGATGTGTCGCGCTCGCGAACGTGTGCTCCATATAAAAGGAGTGCATGTTCAGCTTGAAGTAAGCTTCGGTGCGGATCTGCTTCTTGATGTAATCAACGGTTGGTACGGGGCCACGGCTGATGTCGTCAGAGACGCCGCGCCAGCGCATCGTCGGCCAATCGATGATCTTCACAGCGGGAATGAACGCGCCGGCGCCTTCGCCGCGCACGAGTTGCTTCAAGGTCTGGAGGGCGTAGAAGGTTCCCGCAGCAGTGTTTCCCGTAACGATCACATGATCCGACGTAACCACGATCATGTAGCCTTCTTCATTCAAGGTCTTTGGCGGTTCCGCGCCGTTCCGCTTGAGAGCTTGCGCCACCGGAAGCGAATCGATTCGTCCGATCAGAATGTCGCGACGCGATTTCCCGGTCGCCAGCGCAACATCAGCCGTGGCCTTCACATCATCGATAAAATCCTGCGCCGCAAATCGATCATCAGCAGACTTGGGATCGGCAAGCACGATGCGTGCGTCTCGTCCAAGGGGAAAAGATCCTTCACCAACGGTCAACTGTTTCGGCTGGGGAATGACCTGCACGTTGGGTGCTTGCGCATGGACAGACGCGTTAGCGAAAGCCAGGGCAGATAAAATTGCGATTAGTAAGATTTTGGTTCGTGTTAGAGTTAATCCCATCGGTCGATGTGCTTTATGGCGGCTATAAGTTTTGATTGACTGAAGTACGAAGGCGCTCGACTATTTACCCGATATTGAAGACGAATACAATCTCAACATGTCGATAATGCTTGAGGAGATCGCCGAGCAGCCGGCGGCTCTCGAAAAGACGATCAGCGAAGAGCGCGGGAAGATCGCGCGGCTCGGTGAATCAATCAAGAAGCGCGACGTCGATCTCATCGTTTTGGTCGCGCGCGGCAGCTCGGACAACGCCGCTTTGTTCGGTCGATACCTGCTGGAGATCACCACGGGCATTCCGGTTTCGCTTTCCGCGCCGTCGGTACACACGCTCTACAACGCGAAGTTGAATCTGAAACGCGCGCTGGTAGTCGGTGTTTCGCAATCAGGCGAAGGCGAAGACATCAATCGCGTGTTGGAGAATGCGCGCGCCAGCGGAGCTTTCACGATCGGCATTACCAACGAACCAGATTCGTCGATGGTGAAACTTGTCGATGAAACCCTGCTGATGCACGGCGGTCGCGAACGTTCAGTTGCGGCAACCAAAACATTTACTGGCCAGATGATGCTGTTCTATATGCTGGCGGCGGCGCTCGCGAAAGATAATTGCGGGATCGAATGCGAAGTTATTCCGGGGTTAGCAGCGCGCGCTCTCGAACAGAAGCAGGCGATTGTCGAACTCGTTCAGCGTTATGTCTTCATGGAAAATTGCGTCGTCGTTGGCCGCGGGCTGGCTTACGCCAACGCGTACGAGTTTGCGCTGAAATTGATGGAGACCTGTTACGTAGTCGCTGAAAGATTTTCGTCAGCAGATTTTCTGCACGGGCCGGTCGCGATGATCGAGCGTCACTTCCCGGTGATCCTTTTCGCACCGCCCGGCGTGATGCTGGAAGGAACAAAAGATCTGATTAAGAGATTACGTGAATTGCGCGCCGATACGTTGACGATCACCGGCGATCTGGATGCCGCCGCGATGTGCTCGCGCTCGATTATCATGCCCCGTGAGATTGAAGAGTTTCTCGCGCCGATTCCTTACATCATTCCCGCGCAATTGTTTGCCGCGCTGCTGGCGGAGGCGAAGGGTCTCGATCCAGACCAGCCACGATCGTTGTCGAAAGTCACTCGCACACTGTGACTGAGCCAAAACAAGCTGGCCATCTTCTCCGCGTTCTCGGCGTCGGGTTCGGCCTCGCTGTAAAGATCGGCGGCACGATCGGCATGGGCATCCTGCGCACGCCGGGTGAAGTCGCGAAGCAACTTCCCACTCCAACTCTCTTCATCGGCATTTGGATCGTCGGCGGAGTGTATGCGCTGCTCGGAGCGATTTCCGTCGCTGAACTCGGCGCGATGATTCCGCGCTCAGGCGGCTTTTATGTCTTTGCGCATCGCGCGCTGGGAAACTACGCCGGATTCGTCGTTGGCTGGAGCGATTGGATGTCGAGCAGCGCAACGAATGCGCTTATCTCGATGGTTGTTGCCGAGTATTTAGGTGTTCTGTTTCCGGTTCTCGCACCCAAACAAACAGCGGTCGCGCTAACGATCGTGCTTTTGTTCGCACTGCTTCAGTGGCGTGGGGTGCGTTGGGGCAGTTTCACGCAGAACGTGACTACCGTTTTGAACCTCATCGCGTTCATCGCGTTTGTGTTGTTTGCTTTTCTGTATAGATCTGCGGCGTCAATTCCGACGATCACGGCGCCGCCTCGGGGATTCGCGTTGCTCGCCGCGATCGTTCTCGCGCTGCAAGGCGTCCTTTACACCTACGATGGTTGGTACGGCGTCATCTACTTCGGCGAAGAAATTCGCGATCCCAAACGCGACGTCGCCAGGTCGATGCTGGGCGGTGTCGTCTCGATCATCTTGATTTACGTGCTCGTGAATCTCGCCTTGCTTCACGTGATGCCGCTTTCTGAAATAGCCGGCGAGCCTCTCGCGGTCGGCAAAGCAGCGACGATCATTTTTGGCAGTTATGGCGACACAGTCATCCGCGTAATCGCAATCGTTTCGATGCTCAGTACGATTAACGCCTACACGTTGAGTGCGCCGCGAATTCTCTACGCGATGAGTTGCGACGCCTTGTTCACTCATCACGGAACAAAAGTAAATAAGGGGGGCACGTCAACGGTAACGCTACTCATCAGCACAGCCGTTGCGGTGCTCTTCATCATCAGTGGCACCTTCAACCAAGTGCTCGCGGTCATTGCCTTCTTTTTCGTGGCGTACTACACAATCGCGTTCATTTCTGTTTTCGTTTTGCGCCGGCGCGAGCCGGAGTTGCCGCGGCCGTATCGCGTCTGGGGTTATCCGTGGACGACGATAATCGTCGTGATCGGATCGATTGCATTTCTCGCCGGGGCAGTTGCGGGGGATACGAAGAACAGCTTGTGGGCGCTCGGGCTGCTCGCGATCAGTTATCCGGTTTACCTCCTGACCAAATGGATGAGCGCGCGACGCTTGTTGCCGTAATGCGTTCGCTTCTTTCCGTATGCTATTCTCAGAGTTTGATTGAATTGCGAAAGTGGCGGAATTGGCAGACGCGCCAGACTTAGGATCTGGTACCGAAAGGTGTGGGGGTTCGAGTCCCCCCTTTCGCACCAAAAGGCAGAGGTTAGAGGCGAGAGGCTAGAGATTAGTTAAAGACTCGACTACGGCTCACCTCTCACGTCTAATCTCTCGAAGCAACGGAGCAGGATAGAGATCAGAGGCTAGAACCATTCACCGTGTCGCGACGAGTGAATCGTTCGAGATGAAATTACCAGCCTCTAACCTCTGATCTCTAACCTCTTTCATTTTATGAAAACTGAACTCAAAGAAATTTCACCAACCAAGAAACAGATAGATATCGAGATCGAAGCCGATGCGGTGCGCAAGGTTTACGATCAAATCAGCGACCGCTACGCCAAGATGGCGAACGTTCCCGGCTTTCGTCCCGGTCATGCGCCGCGCGGCGTAGTCCGCACTCGTTTCAAAGATCAGATTCGCACCGAGGTGTTGCGCGAGTTGCTTCCCGACGCGGTGCAAAAAGCGGTCGCGGATCACAACCTGGAACCGCTGGGCGAACCTGAGCTGAATCTCGAAAATAACGAGGGAATCGAGCAGCTTGGTCAGCAAGCGATCACCTTCAACGTCAATGTCGATGTCTTGCCGGAAATCAAACTTGAGAACTACAAAGGCCTGGAAGCAAAACGGCGCACGCGACCGGTGAAAGACGAAGATGTGAATCGCGTGCTCGATCAGTTGCGCGAAAGTTCAGCGTCGCTGCAACCTGTGGAAGATCGTGGCGCGCAAGTCGGGGACACCGTGACCGCAAACTTTCATGGCAAGTTCGTCGCTGACCCGGAAGCTGAACCAATCAACGTCGAAGATGTTGATGTCGTTCTCGGCGGGCCGGGCGTAGTGGAAGCCATAACCGACAATCTGACCGGCGCCAAAGCGGACGACGAAAAAACGTTTTCCGTCAAATATCCTGAGGATTTCAGCGCCAAGGGGCTGGCCGGCAAGGAAGTTGAATACACGGTCAAAGTCTCTGCGGTGCGAGAGAAAGAACTGCCTGATCTCGACGACGAATGGGCGCGAAGTCTCGCCGGCGAAGGCGATGAAATCGAATCGCTCGATCAGTTGAAAGAAAAAATCCGCGCCGATCTCGAAATGCAAGCCAAGAGTGAAGCGGAAGGAAAGGTGCGAACCGATTTACTGCGCATGCTGACGGACGCGCATCAATTCGAATTGCCCGAGCGCCTGGTCGAACATCAGACTGAGCACCGCTTTGAATCAGTCGTGCGCGACATGATTGGTCACGGGATCGATCCGCGCAATCCCGAACTCGATTGGGAGAAGGCACGCGAGTCTTTAAAGGAGCAAGCGCGTTATGAATTGCGCAGCTCGCTCCTACTGGAGGAAATCGCCGACGAAGAAAAGATCGACGTGAGCGATCAGGAGATCGATGACGAGATCAATGCGATCGCCGACGCTTCAAGACAGACTCCGGAACAGGTGCGAGCAGTCTTGACAAAGCAAGGAGGCGAACGTAGCATCGCGGGGAGGTTGCGCAATCGCAAAGCGCTCGACTTCTTAGTCGCCAATACGAAAGTAACCGACGCCGAGTGGGAGGAAGATAAACAGGAGTCAGAAGCCAGGGGTCAGGAATCAGAATAAACCGCAACACGAAAGTTTTTTCTGCTTACTGCCCAGTGCTCACTGCCTCCTGATTTTGTTATGGCGCTAATTCCGATGGTGGTTGAGCAAACGTCGCGTGGCGAACGCGCGTTTGATATCTATTCCCGACTTCTCAAAGACAACATCATTTTTTTGGGCACGCCGATCGACGATCAGATCGCCAACTTGATCGTGGCGCAGTTGCTTTTCCTCGAAGCCGAAGATCCCGAGAAGGACATCAATCTTTATATCAACTCACCCGGCGGGTCGGTCACGGCCGGCCTCGCGATCTACGACACGATGCAATTCATTCGTCCGGACGTGACGACAATTTGCGTCGGCATGTGCGCATCGATGGGCGCGCTCTTGTTGACGGCCGGCGCCAAAGGAAAGCGGTTCGCGCTGCCGAATTCTCGCATTCTGATCCACCAACCATCCGGCGGGATGCAGGGACAGGCGACCGATGTGCGCATTCACGCGGAAGAACTCATTCGCATTCGCGAACTTACTTCACAGATTCTTGCCAAACACACCGGTCAAAGTCTCGATCAAATCGAGCTTGATGTAGAGCGCGATCGATATTTGTCTGCCATTCAAGCGAAGGAATATGGTTTAATTGACGAGGTGATCGCTCACCGCGAGTAGTGCCGCAAGTGGCAACTTGCGAACCGGCAAATGCGCTAAAGCCTCGAACGGAGTTCCCCAAACTATGGTACGAAGAACCGATGACACGCTGCGCTGCTCGTTCTGCGGAAAGTCGCAGAATGAAGTCAAGAAACTCATCGCAGGCCCCACCGTTTACATCTGCAACGAATGTATCGACATCTGCAACGAGATCATCAGCGATGATCAGCAGGCTGAGTCGGTAGCTTCGCGGCCGCCTCTTCCCAAGCCTAACGAAATCAAAGCGTTCCTAGACGAATACGTCATCGGGCAGGAAGAAACCAAGAAACGCCTCGCCGTCGCCGTCTATCAGCACTACAAGCGAATCGAACTGGCGCGTCGTCGTGCCGATGTCGAGATTCAAAAGTCGAACATCGTCCTAATTGGACCAACGGGAACCGGCAAGACACTGCTGGCGCAAACGCTCGCGCGGATGTTGAGCGTGCCGTTCACCATCGTCGATGCCACGACGCTGACCGAGGCGGGCTACGTCGGCGAAGACGTCGAGAACATCATCCTGAAACTTCTTCAGGCCGCGAACGGCGATGTCGAACGCGCGCAGCAAGGCATCATCTACATCGATGAGATAGACAAGATTTGCCGCAAGGACGAGAATCCATCGATCACTCGCGACGTTTCGGGCGAAGGCGTGCAGCAGGCGCTGCTCAAGATTCTCGAAGGCACGGTCGCCAACGTTCCGCCGCAGGGCGGCCGCAAGCATCCACATCAGGAATTTTTCCCGGTTGATACGACAAACATTCTGTTCATCTGCGGCGGCGCGTTCGTCGGACTAGAGAAAGTAGTCGAACGACGCTTGCGCAATAAGTCACTCGGGTTCCATGCCGAAGTCAAATCCGGCGCGCAACGCCAGGCCGATGCGCTGGCGCACGTCCAACCTGAAGACTTGATTCGCTACGGCTTGATTCCCGAGTTCGTGGGCCGCCTGCCTGTCTGCGGCGTCTTGCATGAACTGGACGAGTCCGCATTGGTTAAGATCTTGACTGAACCAAAGAACGCTTTGGTGCGGCAGTATCAAAAGAAATTTGATTTTGATAGCGTCAAGCTGCGATTCACTGATGACGCGCTGCGCGCGGTCGCGGGCCAAGCACTGATGCGCAAAGTCGGCGCGCGCGGATTGATGATGATTCTCGAAGAGTTGCTGCTCGAAGCCATGTACACGCTGCCATCACAAAAGCGCGTCAAGGAATTTGTCATCACCAGCGAGATGGTTGATCGCCATCGCGCCATGCCGGGTGAAGGCTTGGCCGGCGTTGACGACGCGGCCGCGTAGGCGAATCTCTTTTCAAAACACAACAACGGCGACCCGGGTGAATCGGGTCGCCGTTTTCCTAGAAGGCGCGAGCGGGTGAGAACTGCTCGCTCCTCTTCGCGTGGTAGTTTGATTTAGCGGGCTGCGGCAATTTCTACGAGTTCATAGAGCGGACCCTTTTCGCCGCGCGCCGCTGCAATCTTCCCGAGTTCGCGGGCAATCGCCCGTTCGCGTCGCGACTTACTCAACTCGCGACCGGTCTTCTCTCCCGCCATCCAAATCTGCGACAGGAAGTAAGCGTCGCCGTAGCGATGGAACACCAGCTTGGCATTTAAGGCTCGATCATCTTTTACGCTGCCACTGGTGTGCGTCAGCGCGAGAACCTGCTTGTCGCTCTCGCTTCGAATCCCCATCAAGTCGTCGCCGCTCATTACGCGCACATCGTATTTGCCCGCCTGGCATTCGGTGTCGCCCGCGATGAATTCGAATGGAACGTTTGCGATGACGCGATTGTTCGTTTGCCCGTTCGCGACAGCCGCAGTAGCCAATGCAAGTCCTACGATCGCCACTAACATCGTCAGTCCCTTCAGAAGTTGTCTCGTCATTTCATCCTCCTTTGCCCTTGCGGGCCTGGTCGAATTTGTCGACGTGCAAACTTTGTGGCTCGGGTATGTGCTAACAACGTGCCAGAGTGATCATCGGCGTCATCGAAGTTGTGGAAAACCTTGTAACTGCGACGTGGCGAAGCATTTGTAGATGGATGGCATTGGATTGGGGAGACAAGCAGCACGCCCTTTATTTCTATCTGATCGGATAGAGCGATTAATCGATCAGATAGTGCAGGCTCGTTAAGAGTCTTGTCCGGTCTCTATTGATCGCGGTTCGGAGGTTCCTGCTTGCAAAAATTCTTGCAGGCACGGACGCAGCCGCGTAAACTTGGCGCGCTAACAACTCTCTGATTCGTAGCGAACCCCATGAAACCGCGAATCGCCGCCATTACCGGCAAGCTGGAAGACACGCTCATCTCGATGGCTGAAGGTCCTGTAATTATTGGCCGGCAGGCGGGAGCGACTTTACAGATTGCCAACGCATCCGTCTCACGCCGTCATGCGATGATCGAAAAAGACGGTGACAAGTTCTTCATCGCCGATCTCGACAGTCGCAACGGGACCTTCGTCAACGATCTTCCGATCAAAAAGCGTGAACTTCAGCATGGCGATCGAGTCCGCATCGGCGAGTCGCAGTTCTTCTTCTTATTTGAAGACACGGACGAACCGGCGCGCACCAGCGAGATTCGTTTTGATGACAGCCACGTTGAGAGTGGCCGCAGCGTGCGCATGACCTACGCCGAAGCGATGGGTTTGATGGCGCGCGATCTGAGCGTGTTGATGAAGGTCAGCACCACGATTAACGCGATTCGTGCCCTGGAAGAGTTGCAGGAGCGCTTGCTTGATTTGATTTTCGAAGTGGTGCCGGCGCGGCACGGCGCGATTCTGCTGAGCGGCGAACAAACTGATCCGCAGCAAGGGTTCACGTCCATGTTTGGTCTCGATCGCATTTACGGCCCAAACAAGAAAATTACAGTCAGTACCACGATTGTGCGGCGCGTGCTAAGCGACAAAGCAGCGTTGCTCGTGAGTGACGCGGAAAAGAACGAAGCGATGCATACAGACAGTTTGATTGCGGCCCATTCGCGATCGCTACTGTGCGTGCCGCTGGTGGTAATGGATCAGATGCTCGGGGTGATTTATCTGGATACCGACGTGCCCGACGTTCGTTTCGACGATGGCCATTTGCAGTTAGTAACCGCTATCGGGGCCATCGCCGCCGTCGCGATTCAAAACGCGCGTCATTTTGAGAATCTCGAAAACGAAAATCGTCGCTTGCTGGCCGACGCAAAACTCGAACACAGCATGGTTGGCGAGAGCGCGGCGATGCAGCAAATCTATCAATTCATTTCGAAATGCGCCGCGACTGATTCGACCGTGCTGATCGGCGGCGAAAGCGGCACGGGCAAAGAGTTGGCTGCGCGCGCAATCCATCAAAACAGCAAACGCGCACAGAAGCCATTCGTGGCTGTGAACTGCGCCGCGTTGGCTGAGACTTTGCTCGAAAGCGAATTGTTTGGCCACGAGAAGGGCGCGTTTACGGGCGCGCTGAATCAACGCAAGGGGCGTCTGGAAATCGCCGCTGGCGGAACGATCTTTCTCGACGAGATCGCTGAGTTGTCCCCCGGCCTGCAAACCAAATTGCTGCGCGTCCTCCAGGAGCGCGAGTTCGAACGCGTGGGCGGGACGAGACCAATCAAAGTCGATCTTCGCGTGCTCGCCGCAACGAATCAAAATCTGGATGACGCGATCGCGAAAGGGACTTTTCGCCAGGATCTTTATTTTCGACTCAATGTTGTCGAACTGAATCTTCCGGCTTTGCGCGAACGCGCTGAAGACATCCCGCTGCTGGCGAATTACTTTCGCGCGAAATATGCGGACAAATGCAATCGCAAGGTGAATGGCATTTCGCCGGAAGCTCAGCAGCTTCTGTTGAGATACGAATGGCCGGGCAACATTCGCGAATTGGGAAACGCGATCGAGCGTGCCGTCGTCATGGGAACGACTGACTCGATCCTGCCCGAAGACTTGCCTGAAGCGATTCTGGAAAGCAACGCCGCTGAAGTTCTAAAGGGAGCTTCGGGGTATCATGAAACCGTCGCCGGCATGAAGAAGCAAATCATCCTGGACGCGATGAAAAAATCGAATGGCAATTACACGGCGGCGGCGAAATTACTCGGGATTCATCCCAATTATTTGCACAGACTTATCCGCAACCTCAATCTGCGGGAGCAACTGAAAAATTAAGAGTTCCTCCGTCGGGCGCAGTAAAAAAGGGCAGTAGCACCTTCGCTGCAAATAGTTTACAATCACGACAGTTTACGAATAGAGGGCGAGCAAAGACGGAATGTTTCTGGCTCAAGCCCGCGGCGACCCGAGGTGATATTCGAGAGGAGCCTCATTCGTCGTTTAATAGTTTGACCCGGCGTTAATCTTAGGAGTTTTCTTTCTCAGTTTTTCCACGCCCGCAGTAAAAATCATGGACGAATATTCAGACCGAACCCCTGCCGACATCGCTCGCTATCCGATGGTGCCGATTCGCGATGTCGTGATTTTTCCGTTCACCAAAGTTGCCTTCAAGATCAGCCGGCCCGGCTCAGTGCGCGCGCTCGAAAAAGCGCTCGCCTCGGATCGCACGATCTTTCTGTCAACGCAGCATGACGCAACGGTTGATGAGCCGAACCCCGATCAGATTTATCGCGTCGGCACGATTGCGCGCATCCTGCAATCACAACGACAGGACAACGGACAAATCAAGGTCGTCGTCGAAGGCCGCGAACGCGCCACGACGATTCGCGTCGAAAACGATGGCGGCGCTTTCACCGCGATGGTGCGCCGCGCGCCGGTCGTGAGTGAAGAAGGCGTGCGCACGGATGCGCTGGTCCAAAAGATCGCGCAACTGATCGAACAACATCTGCGGCTGGCGCCCGACGTGCAGCCTGACGCGCTGCAAACCGCGATGCGGAATGCTGACCCGTCGCACATGGCGGATGCACTGGCTTCGCAACTGCGAATTTCAGTTGAAGACAAGCAGGGCCTGCTTGAGCAGTTCTCGGCGCAAGCACGGCTCGCGCGTCTGATCGAGATTCTGGAAATCGAACTCGAAAAGCGACAGCTCGATCGCACGATCCAGACTCGCGTCAAGCGACAGATGGAGAAGGCGCAGAAAGAGTACTACCTCAACAAGCAAATCAAAGCGATTCACAAAGAGCTGGGCCGCAAAGACGAGCGCGCCGAACTCGACGAACTTAAGAAGAAGATTGAAGAAGCCGGCATGACTGATGAAGCGAAAGAGAAAGCGCTTCAGGAGTTGCATCGCCTGGAAGCGATGCCGCCCATGTCCGCCGAAGGCACCGTTTCCCGCACGTACAGCGATTGGCTGGTGAGCGTGCCGTGGAAGCAGAAGTCAAAAGAGATTCGCGATCTAACTAAAGCCGAAGAGGTTTTGAACGAAGATCATTACAGCCTGGAAAAGATTAAGGATCGCATTCTCGAGTATCTTGCGGTGCGCCAACTAGTAAAGAATCCGAAAGGATCGATTCTTTGCTTCGTCGGTCCGCCGGGAGTCGGCAAGACCAGCCTCGGTAAATCGATCGCACGCGCGACCGGCCGCAAGTTCGTGCGGTTGTCACTCGGTGGCGTGCGTGACGAAGCTGAGATACGTGGTCATCGCCGCACTTATATTGGCGCGCTTCCCGGCCAGATCATCCAGATGATGAAAAAGGCCGGCACCGTCAATCCGGTGCTGCTGCTCGATGAAGTCGATAAACTCGGAACGGATTTTCGCGGGGACCCGAGCGCGGCTTTGCTCGAGGTTCTCGATCCCGAACAGAACTATATGTTCCAGGATCACTATCTCGATGTCGAATACGATCTATCGAAGGTTTTCTTTATCGCGACCGCGAACGTGCTGCACACGATTCCGCCGGCATTGCAGGATCGTCTTGAGACACTTCGCCTCTCGAGATATACCGAGCGCGAGAAACTTGAGATTGCCAAGCGTCACCTGATTCCGAAGCAGGCCGAGTCGAACGGCCTGCGCGACGAGCAGTTTGAGTTCACGGATGAAGGAATTCTCGAAATTATCCGGCATTACACGCGCGAATCAGGCGTGCGAAATCTCGAACGTGAGATTGGATCATGCTGCCGCAAGATCGCACGCAAGTTCGTGGCGGAAAATGTGGCCGCGGATTTCAAAGACATCGTTGGCGCGGCACGCGTCAACGAAATGCTCGGGCCGATCAAGTTCCGTCAACAGGCCGTGGCCGCGGAAAGCGAGATCGGTTTGGCAACTGGTCTGGCATGGACCGAAGTCGGCGGCGAGGTGCTGCAAATCGAAGCCACGCTGGTCAAAGGCCGTGGCGCCGTGACGTTGACGGGTAAGCTAGGCGACGTCATGCAGGAATCGGCCCAGGCCGCGCTCACGTGCATCAAGGCGCGCGCGGAACGCCTCGGCATGAGCTTGGACTTTATTCGCAAGCGTGACCTGCACATTCACATTCCCGAAGGCGCGATTCCGAAGGATGGTCCATCAGCGGGAATTACGATGGCCACCGCGATGGCTTCGGCATTAATGCGCATACCGGTCCGCAAGAACGTGGCGATGACCGGCGAAATTACTTTGCGGGGACGCGTGCTGCCGATTGGCGGCGTGAAAGAGAAACTGCTGGCGGCGCATCGCTTTGGGATCGACACGATCCTGCTGCCAAAGGACAACGAAAAAGATTTGCCGGATGTGCCGGAGGAAGTTCGCAGCGTGCTGAACATCAATTTGATTGAAACGATTGATGAAGTAATCACCTTGGCGCTCGAGGAGTCGGCAGCTCCTGAAGTGGCCGTTCCCGGTGAGGCGCCACCGCTGTGGACAACTGAGCCGCCGCCGGGTCTGCAAACACCCGCTGAGCAGTAGCTCAAAAATTTTTCAGGTCTAGTTTTTATTTGTAGTAGACAAACTCGTGTTTGTCTTGGGGGAACTATCTTTCATCAATAGGAGCAAAACGAATGGGTAAACATGAAGATGCAGATTTGATTCTGAAACTCTATGACCTGCGGCGCGAGACCGTCATGCGCGAAGCCCGCAATTGGTTGTTCACTTTCAACCCGACCACCATCGAAGACGTAATGGCCACCATGATGGGTGAGCATAGCGGCCACTTCCGCATGGTTGTCTCTTACTGGGACATGGCTTGCGCGATGGTCACCAACGGCGCCATCGACGAAGAGTTCTTCAACCAAACTAACGGCGAGCATATCTTCGTTTACATGAAGATCGAGCCGGTGCTCGAAGGCATTCGCCAGATGTTCGACAATCCGGACTTCTGCAAGAACCTGGAGACCGTGGTCAAGCGGATTCCGAACATCGAAACGCGCCTGCCAGTCATGCGCGAGCGGATGGCGAGATTCGCGGCGATGCGCGCTGAGCAGGCCAAAGCTGCTGCCGCATCGTAATTCGACGATTGCGATCGATTCGAAGGAGGCGCTCGTTGATTCTATGAAAATAACGAGCGCCGAATTCATCAAGAGTGCTTTTAAGCCTGCCGATTGGCCGCACGACAACCTTAAAGAGATCGCCTTTCTCGGCCGCTCAAATGTTGGCAAGTCCAGCTTAATCAATTCTCTGCTCAGAGTGCGTGGTCTGGCGCGGACATCTTCGACACCCGGCCGCACCCAATCGCTCAACTTTTTTCTGATTAATCAGCAGTTTCGCTTTGTCGATCTTCCCGGATATGGCTACGCGCGAGCGCCCAAATCAATCAAAGCCGAATGGAGCAAGGCCGCCGAAGACTTCCTTGCGCAGCGAGAACAGCTTGTGCTATCAATTCATATCGTAGATTCGCGCCACGAACCCTCGAAACAGGATTTGCAGCTTCATGAGTGGCTGCTGCATCATCAGAAGCCACATTTAATCGTCGCCACCAAGTCCGACAAACTTTCGAATAACGAGTTACGCAAGAACATCAATCGTATCGCATCTGTGTTCAGCGCAAGAGATTTTGATTTATTCATCGACGGACCGGCGCGGATGTGATCAACTTTGGAGCGCAATCGAAAAGTCTTTGAAGCGCTAGCCGGAAAGAAGAGTTTGCGTTCGATTTGGACTTGCGATTTTTGAAACTTGGTTTAGAATGAGACTTCCGAAGTAATTGAAGGTGAAAACGGCCGGGATCACACCGAACTTGGCTAACCCGAATCTGACCTGAGACCACGCATTC
>JAJPKD010000022.1 GCA_021323895.1 Acidobacteriota bacterium
CCTGTATTGAATTCCCGAACGATTCCTGTCGTCGATCGCGGGTGCAGTCAAATTATTTCAGTAAAGCCCGGCGATTTAGCCGCTAAAGCCTGTTGGCTTGTCCGCGAAAAGTCTGGTGATTGCTGCAAGCCTGGGGAGCACTTTGATTCACCGCAGCCCTCACCCGTTGCCAAATTGCCTGGTTAACAAAGCGGCGCATTATAACGGGAAATGAGAGGCGAAGTCCAAAATGGAGGGGTGATCGTTCAATGATTCGTGGTGATTCCCGAGTAATCATCCGTCATCTTGTACACCAGGCGATGCTCGTCCGTGAGGAACCGCCCGTCATTTGCGCAAACGCTGTCATCGGCCGAGAGCGGGATTATTCAACCGTGAACGAAATTTTTTGCGAAGTGCTGGCGCCGCGATTTCGATCGGTCGGAAACCTGGAGAACATACGATCCGGGCGGAAGTTGGGCGAGCGCGATTTCCGACCAGTAAGGCAGCCGCCACATTTCCTTTGTCAGATCGGGGACCTTGCTCGGCGCAGAGACGATCACCGGTTGCGAGCCGCGCAGCACGCGCGCGTCAATCCAAACATCCGGCGCGCGGCCATCGACACTCGCGTCATAGACATAAGTCTGAAAGCGCAACACCGAACTGCGCGCAAACCGGCTATCGACTTCGACCCGCACCGATTGCGGTCCGGCCGTTTGCGATCCAGCAGCGATTCTTTCACCCAGGAACAAGCTGCTGATCGCAGAATGCGGCGTCCCGACTTTCGGAATTTCGATCCATTCCATCGCGCTGCCGGTGCGGCCGGTGGCGCGCTCGCGCACCGCGACCCGCACTTGATACAGCCCCGGCCTCACGTCCAGCCGCTGATGCCACACCACCGGCACTGTCGCTTCGCCGACCGGCTGCGGGGTTATGGTGAGCAGTTGCTTGAAACTGTAGATGAGACCGCGATCGTCGATCGCCGCGCCTATCACATCGACTTCGCTCCGGGGCTGAGTACTGAAGTCAATCAGCTCGCGCGAGATTTGCATCGACGCCTCGAGCACAAACGTTGATTCAGACTTGCGAACGTATCCGACGGAAAGAGAAGTACCGAGCGAACGGATGGGGTGCGCCGAACCCAGCGCCGACAACAGTTCCGTTTCCGGCTTCGGCACCGGCGCCGAACTCAGTTTCGCCTTATCCGACGCCGCTTCATTGACGAAGTAAGCGCGGCGCAATCGCACTTTGAGATCCGTTCGGCCGGCGATGCTGATTTCCAAACGGGCTTTTCCGCTCCGCTCGTTTTCTGATTCAGGTTTCCAGGCAAGCAAATAATAGTCGGAAGTTTCGGCGACAGCTTGTGCCAGATCCTTGTCTAAGTCGGTTGAGTTGATGACGGTCCGGCCGCCAGTTTCGTCCGCCATGACGTTGAGAGGTTCGCGCGGCTCGATCGTTTCGCCGAGCGAGACGCCACCGTGGCGGCTGGTCATGTCGACGTAATCGTTATTCGTCGCATCGATCGACGAATCGGCAAAAGTGCCGCGCATGTCCACGGAATAAATTACCGCGCCTGATCGCGCCGCGATGCGGGTCGCTTCGTGCAACAAATTAATCGCGCTCGAGCCACGCGGATCGACAACGAAGCCATCCGAGAGAAAGAAGACTAACTTGCGCCCCGGCAAATTCGTCGCCGACTCCATCACCGCGCGCAAAGCGTCCAGTGTGTTCATGTTGGTAATCTTGCTTTGCGCGTTGATTTGACTGATGCGCGCGTGAAGCAATCGCGCCGCCTGCCCCGCGCTATCGTTGCCATGATCGCCACGCCGCGCGCCCAGGCCCATGCCATATTCAATCTTCACGGATTCCATCAGGTAGGCGAATAAGCGGCGGTCGCCTGAGTCTTCGATGCGACTGGCCACGTATTCGCTGATGCGCGTTTTGCCGGCATAAGCTTCGCCGTTTTGTTTGTAGTCCAGACGCGAGATTGCTTCGTGCAGGACCGCGACGTTATCGGTGAGTTGCTGGAGAAATCCAATTTGGCCGCTGGTCGAAATGATCGCGACGCGATCTTCCGGGTTCAACTGACTATCGACAAACTGCTGCAGGGCTTTGCGAGCGCGGTTCAAGCTCTCGGGAGTTAAGTGAAGATCATCTACTACGAAGAAGATCAACCGGCCGGGCCGGTTGGCTTGGTCCGCAAGACGCGATTCAGATGCAGTCGCTTTTTGTTCGGCGCGGGCGAACTGCTGTCCTGATTTGAATTTATCGAAAAATGAAACGGCCTTCCTTTCACCGTTAACAGTCAGAACGAATTGATCGGGCTGCAAGCCATCGACGAAGCGGCCTTTCTTGTCAAAGACCATCACGTCCGTTTGGACCAACTCGGCGTTGATGCGCAGGACTTCGTCTGACTGTTGCGCGGGGGAAGTTGTTTGGGTTTGCGCGTGCGCCGAGACGCACAGAATCATGCCACACATCAAAAGCGTAGCCCAATTTTTGGGTCGGTTAGTCATTGTTCCGTCAGGGTCGCTTGGCGCGCGCGAAAGCCTTTTCAATCGCTGCGCGTAGGCCTTCGCCGGAATAATCCGTGAGCACGACGCCGTTGATGAAAAAGGTCGGCGTGGCTTCGACGCCATATTCGTCCCCATCGTTCAGATCGGCGCGTATGATTGGAACATACTTGCCGGATTCAAGTTCAGCGTCGAACCGTTTGCGATCCAGACCGACCTGAGTCGCGTACTTCTTCAGCGAATCAACATCCAGCGCTGATTGATTCTTGAAAATGAGATCGATGTATTCCCAAAATTTACCCTGCGCCTTGGCCGCTTCGGCCGCCTGCGCGGCATTGAATGCGTTCGGATGGACCGTCGTCAAAGGATAGTTGCGCATCACGAAATGAACGCGCGGGCCATAGGACTTCAAAACTTCTTCGACGATTGGGTACATGCCGCCGCATGCCGAGCACTGAAAGTCAGTGAACTCAACGACCGTCACCGGCGAATTCACATCACCGCGTGATGCACCGGTCCCGATGGCGACATTCACCGCCGGCGGAACCGGCTCTTTCAAAAGAATTTGCAGCTTGGCGCCGGCCCGCAATTTTTCGGCGAGGCCGGTTTCCAGTTTCTCCTGCTGGTCCTGTTGCAAGAAATTAACGATGGCCGTTTTGTTGCTCGCGAGATCTCCATTGATGCGCGCCTTGTTCTCTTCGTAAAACTTTGCGACCTCCGCGTCGGTCGGCGGTTTCACCTTGTCGGTAATCTCTGTCCGATAGAGATCGTTGGAAGCAACCTTCCGCTTGTCAGCTTCCGCCACAATCAACAAATTGTTGATGCGCAGATCAAGAACCTGCTTGCGAATGTCATACAGCCGCATCTCCAGCTTGTAAACATAAGCCTTCATGCGTTCGTTGATGACATCGACTCGCAGCGGCTCACCGTTAATCGACGCGACGACGGTTCCGACGGCCAGGTTCGGCGCGTTCACATCCGCACCTTTGCTGACGACATTAGTCATCTTCAGCCGGTTAACCAGCGCGGCGTACAACTCCTGCCGCTTCTGCTCGCGAATAAAATTTACCAACTGCGGGCGCACGGATTCCAGATCAGCCGAACCGATCTGATCGCGATTCGCGTCAAACGCCGCCTTGATTTGTTCTTCCGTGGGCGCGGGCACGCGCGCGTCGATCTCAGCTTGAATGATTGCGGTGGAATCCTGAGCGCGCTTTTTTGCTTCCGCCGCAATTAGCAGTGAGCCGATGCGCGCATCGACGGCGCGTTGGCGCGCTTCGCGAATCGCTTTCGCCGGATCGATGTAGTAATCGCGCAGGTAAGGATCGGGATCGTTCATGACTCGCTGGTTCACGTCATCCTGAATGTCCGACATCGAGATCGTCGTGTCGTTGACGACGGCGATTGCGGGTGAACTCGGATCGGCAGGTTGTGTCGGCGTAGGTTGCGGCGTCGGCGTCGCGACCGGCTTTGGCGGTGGTTGGGGCGTGGTCCGCCGTCTTTGTCCCGACGCAAGCGAAAAGAAAGTAACGATAATTAAGAATGAAACAGCTTTTTTAGATAAAGTCATCTTTTTGATCGGAGCGCGGGCACCCTCGCCCGCAAAACGGTGCATGATAATAAGATTCTTCGGCAAAAGGCGACAACCGGCGACAGCTCCCGCGTTCAGTCATTTAGCTCGCGAGCTTTCTCACCGTCTCAAGCGTATCGATCTCGTCAGCGTTTTTATCGGGCCGCAGGCGAACAATGCGGGGAAAGCGCAATGCGAATCCGCTCTTATGGCGCTTTGATGGCTGAACACGGTCAAAAGTTACTTCTAAAACTATGCGGGGCTCCACCACGCGAACGCGGCCGTGCGCGAATTCCTGAATCGTGGGCGCACGAAACCATTCGGTCATCTCGGCGATTTCCGCGTCAGTCAACCCCGAATAAGCCTTGCCGATGTTGAGCAACTCCGCGTCAGTCTCCGATCGCCGGACCGCGAACGTGTAATCGGACAGCACGTGGCGGCGCTTTCCGTGGCCGAGTTCCACAGTGGTCACTACCACGTCGAGCGTCGCGAGGGCCTTCTTCAATTTCAGCCAATCGCGACCGCGGCGGCCGGGCTTGTAAAGCGACGCCGGGCTTTTAATCATCAAGCCCTCGTTGCCACGTGCGCGCGCCGCGTCGAATTCGTCGTCGAGAGCGGCCACGTCTTCGAAGCGCTTGGCGCGCGACAGCCGCACGCGCTCAGAATCGCTGGCTGCGCCGATCAAGTCTTCCAACTGAGCGCGGCGCGCTTCCAGCGGATCGTTGATGAGAACTTTGCCGGTCGCGTACAGCAGATCCCAACCAACAAAGACCACCGGCGTGCTCCTCAGCAGTTCATCACTGATCGTTTTCCGACCCAGCCGTTTTTGCAGATCGCTGAACGGCAGAATCTCTGCGCCCCGCGCGGTGATTATTTCGCCGTCGATGATCGCGTCAGTGGGAAATTCAGCCAACGGCTCGTGCAATTCAGGAAAGCGAATCGAGATTTCGTCGAGCGTGCGCGAGTAGATCGCCACGCGGCCATCCTGCACATGGGCTTGCGCGCGAATCCCGTCGAACTTGTCTTCGACAAAGAACTCCCCGGGCATGGTGCGTTCGATATCAGCTAAGTCGGAAGCGGGCGTCGCGAGCATGAACTTCAGCGGATGAAACAAACGCATCTCGATGTCGCTGAGCTTGCCCGCTCGCGCGCGCACTGCGGCTTCGCCAATGTCGCCGCGCAGCATGTTCGCCATCGAAACTTCCGCGAGCGGTTGCTTGAAGGCGCGGGCGATCGCGTCTTCCACCAGACCTTCGCGCAAGACAATGCGCAGGTCGCCTGACAGAAGTTTGACCAGATACTTTGCTTCGAGCGGCGTCGCCTTCGTCAGTACCTTCGTCAGCAGATCGGTCTTTGCGTTCTTGCCGCGCGTGGTGCTCAGACGCGCCAGTAACTGTTCGGTGTCGTTGAGTGTGAGACTCGGTTGGTTGCGCGGTTTCGCTTCGACAAAAATTTCGAAGGCGACATCGCCGCCGTCGCCCCAACGAGCGTAACGCGCGCCGAGGCTCTCAGGCGCGACACCCGTCGCAGCGACCATCGCTTCAGCCAGAATGCTGCCGCCGACATTCGTCGTCCGTGCGTCGCTCTGCGCAAACTGTTGACCGGCAAAGTAGCGTGCTGCCCGCGCCAAATCTTCATCAGTGAGTTGGGCAAAGTATTCACCGAGCAGCGCCGCCTTCTCGAGCTTCTTCGTCGTCGCGGCAACTGCTTCGGCCGTGCGGGCGAACTGTTCGAGTGAATTGGTGGCGAGACCCATAGCTCCCTATTCTCAGTTTCCGCACGGGACATCGCAACCGGACAACCCAGTCCTTGCGGAGAATTCAACCTTGGGGGCAAAAATTTCCTCGCCGAGCTTGATTTGCGTTGCGATTGCCCCACAAAAGTTAATGGATTATGAGGTATGATTATTGCTGACCCGACTCTGCGACTGTGTTACTAACCGCGTATTCGCCTGCGCCCAAGCCAGGAGGCTCACATGAAACTCACAACTCACATTAGTCTGCGGCAAACTCTCTTCGCCAGGACGGCGAGCGGCTACGCCGCACGTGTTCTCGTCGCCGTTACCTTATTTGCCACTGCGCAATCTGCTGCCGCCCAGGCAATCAAATTCACCGCGCCCCAAACGTATCCTGCCGGCAGCCCGTATGTGGTTTCCGCCGGAGACTTTAACGGCGACGGAAAAATTGATTTGGTCGCGGGAGATCTTAACAACAGCAATCTGGTTGTATTGCTATGCAACGGTGACGGGACGTTAAAGGCGCCCGTGACTTATCACGTCGCGTCGCCGCCGCGTTATCTGGCAATCAGCGATTTCAATCGGGACGGCAAGCTCGATTTGATCTTTGCCGATGCGGGGACACCACACATAACCGTCATGCTCGGTAAAGGTGATGGCTCATTCAACTCGCCCCAGTCTTATCCTGTAGCCGGACGCCGGCCGCTAACAGCTGATTTCAATAACGACGGCAAATTTGATCTCGCGACACAACTTACCAACACAAGTCTCGGGGTTCTGATCAACAACGGCGACGGTACGTTTCAGAATCCGCCCAGCTTGGTCATTCCTCAGCCCGCGGTTCGCGTGTTCACCGTTGGAGACTTTAACGGGGACGGAAAGTTGGATCTATGTGCTCTGGGAAGAGACAACGGCGTCATGTCAGCAGCGTTTGTGACCGTGTTGTTGGGAAAGGGTGACGGAACTTTTCAAGGGCCGATTAACACCAATGGCAACTGGTCAGTCGGCAGTGGACCGTACTCGATCGTGGTCGGTGATTTTGATCGCGACGGCAAGCTGGACATTGCGGCTACGGATGAATACCTGACGATTCTGAAAGGAAATGGTGACGGGACATTCAAGATTCCCGGGTCACAGCCGCGATTGAACAACACCTCAGCCGATTTGAAGGTTGCTGACCTGAACGGCGACGGAAAGCTCGACCTGGTAACGTCCGGCGTCTTCTCAACTGGCGCCCTTCAAGTCCTGCTGGGAAACGGCGACGGTACCTTTCAGAGTCTCGGAGATCAGATTATTGGCAGCAGCAGCGTGTCGGTGGTCGTAGCAGATCTCAATAGCGACACAAGGCCAGATTTGGCCGGCAACATTAACGGGCAGTTGGCAGTCGCCCTGGTCAACGTGACTCCCGGTAATCCCGACAACACGGATTACTTCGTCCATCAGCAATACGTGGATTTTCTCTCGCGCGAGCCGGACGCCGGTGGTTTTGATTTTTGGGCAAACCAAATTACGTTGTGCGGCGCCAATCAACCATGTGTGGAAGTTACGCGCATCAACACTTCGGCAGCGTTTTATCTGTCGATTGAATTTCAGCAGACCGCTTATTTGGTCGAGCGTTTATATAAGACAGCTTACGGTGACGCCGTGGGCACATCAAACACCGGCGGAACCCATCAGTTAGCTGTGCCAATAGTGCGCCTGAATGAGCTTTTGATGGACAGTCATCAGATCAATGACGGCGTGGTTGTCTTGCAGCCTGGCTGGGAAACGGTGCTTGAGAATAACAAGCAAACCTTTTTGTCTCAGTTCGTGCAGCGCTCACGATTCCAAACCGCTTTGCCGACCTCACTATCGCCGGCCGATTTTATTGATCAATTGAACCGTAACGCGGGCAACGTTTTGACCGCTAGCGACCGAGCAATGCTAATAGGTCTGTTCAGCAACTCTCCTGACACGACAAATTCCAACGCGCGCGCACAAGTCCTAAGACAAATCGCTGAAAACCAGATTCTCTGCAATCGAGAATTCAACCGAGCGTTTGTGTTGATGCAGTGCGTCGGATATCTGCGACGCAATCCAGATGACGTGCCTGAAGCCACCCGCGATTACACTGGCTTCGACTTCTGGCTGACGAAACTGAATAACTTTCACGGAAACTATATCGACGCCGAAATGGTGAAGGCTTTCATTACTTCGATCGAATACCGCCAACGTTTCCAACCTTAGCAGGCTGGCACCGGCCCATCAGTGCTTCTGTACCTGGCGCTTCGCTCCGCGCTACAATCCTTTCACGGCGCCACCGCGTCTAACGTTTGGGTTCTCTCAGCATGCTGTACTTATTCATCCTCGATTCCTTGGGCAGCACGGAGCTGCTCGTAATTTTGGGAGCGGCGCTCATCTTCTTTGGGCCACGCCGGCTGCCGCAGCTCAGCCGCCAACTGGGAAAGAGCCTTTCGGAATTTCGCCGTGCTTCCGAAGATTTCAAGCGGACCTGGGAGCGCGAGGTCAATCTGGAAAATTACGAAAAAGGAGTCGAGCCGATCGAAGGCAATTCGATTCTCGATAAAGCGACTGAGCGAATCCGCGCCGCGCGTGAGGCTGCCGCCCTGGAATCCGGGGGCGTGTCTGCTACGGCCGAAACGATCGCGCCGACGATCACGCCGGTCGATCCCGCGCTCGTGCAACCGCGCGACCCGAATCCTTTTCCGGAATCCGCATCGCCGGAACAGCCCGGCGGCAAACATGAGTGGCTGTGACGCGAACTGACTTTCACCCGCCCGATGGCACTCAAACTAATCAAATCGAAAGCTGAAAAAGAGGCGCGCGAGGAAGACCTCGGCGGGCAGATGTCCTTTCTCGAACATCTGGACGAGCTGCGCACGCGTCTGATTCGCAGCATGGCTTTCGTTTTGATCGCGGCGTTTGCCTGCTGGTTCGTTTCCGATCGCATCTACAACTTTCTCGCGCGTCCGGTGCAGAAGGCTTTGGCCGAAGCTCAGCAACAGCGCAAAGTCACCATCAATGGACTCAACGGACAAGTCTCAGTGGTGCCGCTCAGTTCACTTCATCAGAATGACAAGGCGCATTTCGTGTTTCCGGATTTGACGCGGCTGGGTCCGGCGTCGATTCCGGCGGGCACTTCAGTCAACGCGCGCGTGGACAAAGATGCGCAGGGAAATTTGGTGCTCGTCACTGACGAGCCCTTGGTAGCCGGCAACGATGTCATTCCCAAGGATGTGAAGTTGCCGCTCGATTTGAGTAAGGGTTACGAGAAGCTCACCGATCCCAACGATAAGTTGATCGTCA
>JAJPKD010000218.1 GCA_021323895.1 Acidobacteriota bacterium
GAAATACCATCCGCCGAGATATAGCGTCGTCGCGACCGCAGTTACTACGACCATGGCCGCGTACTCAGCCATGAAGAAAAGCGACCAACGGAAACCGGAATACTCTGTATGAAATCCGGCGACGAGTTCCGATTCTGCTTCCGGCAGATCGAAAGGCGCGCGATTGTTTTCGGCGATGCCGCTGATCAGAAAAATAACGAAGCCGATCGGCTGGTAAAAGAAAAACCAAATTTTGTCCGAGGCCTGCGCGCCAACGACTCCCGACATCGACAACGTGCGTGCGAACATCAGAGCGCCGATAATTGCCAAACCCATCGAGACTTCGTAAGAAACCATCTGCGCGCTCGAACGAAGCGCGCCCAGCAGCGCGTACTTCGAATTTGATGACCAGCCGGCGAGAATCAACGCCAATACGCCGACGCTGGAAACCGCCAGCACGAACAGCACGCCAATGTTGACGTCGGTGATGACCGCCCAGTCAGGTCCAAACGGCACGACTGCCAAGGTGATGAATGCCGCGACAACGGCGATGTAAGGCGCGACGAAGAAGATCCAGCGGTCTGCATTCTCAGGAATGAAGTCTTCTTTCGTCAGCAGCTTCAATCCGTCGGCAATCGGTTGCAGCAAGCCCCACGGCCCGACACGCATCGGCCCCAGTCGCGCTTGCATGAACGCTGAGATTTTCCTTTCCAGGTAGGTTGCGTAAGCGACCCAGCCGGTCGTGATTACCACCACTAGGCCGACTTGAATTAAAGGCCAGATGACATAGTTCACCGTCTGCTCGCTGAAGAATTTCAGGAGCAGATTATCGATGATGGTTGGTGCTGCTAGTGCGAACATCTATCTATCAATCTCGCCCAACACGATATCCAACGTGCCAATGATAGCGACTACGTCTGCGACCAGGTGGCCGATGCACATTTGCTTTAACGCCTGCAGATTGATGAAACATGGCGGCCGCACGCGCACGCGCCAGGGTTGTTGGGTTCCGTCAGAAACCAGATAGCAACCAATCTCGCCCTTCGGTCCTTCGATTGAATGATAATAGTCGCCTACGGGCGGCTTAATCAGCTTCGGCACTTTTGCGTTCACGGGGCCGTCTGGCTAGTTCTCGATAGCTTGCTTGATGATGCGACGCGACTGGCGCATCTCTTCCATGCGCACGAGGTAGCGATCGTAAGTGTCGCCGTTTTCGCCGAGCGGCACTTCGAAATCCATGTCCGCGTACGCCGCGTAGGGTCGCGACTTGCGTATGTCCCAGGCCACGCCTGAGCCGCGCAACGCCGGACCGGACAAGCCAATCGCGATCGCGTCTTCGCCGGAGATGATGCCGATTCCAACAGTGCGACTCAACCAAATTCTATTCTCAGAAAGAACCGTTTCATATTCATCGAGTCGCTTCGGAAAATTATCGACGAAGCGTTGACAGTCCTCGACAAATCCATCGTAAGCATCGTTCGGCATGCCACCAACGCGCCACGCATGACACGTCAAACGCGCGCCGAACTGCCGCTCGAAAATCTTGAGGATCTCTTCGCGCTCGCGAAACGCCCACAGCAGAATCGTCACTGCGCCGATGTCCATCGCGTGCGTGCCAAGCCACAGCAAATGCGACGCGATGCGATTCAGCTCCGTCAGAATTGTCCTTATATAATGAGCTCGCTTCGGGACATCGAGCCCCATCATCTGCTCGACGGTCTCAACCCAGACCAAGCCGTTCGAGACGGCCGCGATGTAATCCAGCCGATCCCAATACGGCGCGATCATCGTGTACATGCGATTCTCGGCAATCTTCTCCATGCCGCGATGCAGGTAACCAACGTCGCAATCGAGATCGATCACTGTCTCGCCATCAAGCTTCAGGATCACGCGCAGCACGCCGTGCGTTGACGGGTGCTGCGGGCCCATGTTGAGCGTCATCTCTGGTGCGTCAAGCAGGGACTGTCGAGTTGTGGCGATTTCAACCTGGTGCATATTGGAGCGCGGATATCTTTGTCCGCATGGCGGGCACAAGAGCCCACGCTAAACTGCTAGTGTCTCTCGTTCGCCGTCCTCGCCATTCGGCAGGTAACAACCTGTCACGGCGTACGGCTCATTAACCAATCCGATCTCTTTGATTTCACCTTTATCTTTTTTGTCACGCAGTCCCAACATCAACGACTGCGTCGCGCTCGCTTTGTTCCAAACATTGCGCGGCGCATATTTTTCAGTCAGCACGAACCCCGCCTCCGTCGCCGCTTCCGGCGTGTCGAAAAGTTTGGCTCCGTAATGTGTGGCGATTTCTTTTGGTGACATCGTGCTCTTTCGAGATCAACCGCCGCTACCGCAGGCGGTTCTGACTGCTCACTTATCCTTCGGCATCACTTCTTTGCCCGCGCGAAACAGCTTGCGCACTTCGCGCTCTTGCGGCACGGACAAAATCTCTAAACCGTACGTGCGGCGCTGCTCGACCTGTTCGCGCTGCACATCGGTAAATTCCGGTAGATGTTCTTCGGTCCACCTGTTTTCGACGTATTCCAGCGGATAATCTTTGCGCAGCGGATGACCCTCCCAATCCGGCGGCAGTAGGATTCTTCGCAAGTTCGGATGATTTTGAAAGACCACGCCGAACAAATCGTAAACTTCACGCTCAAGCCAATCCGCCACGGGCCATACGCTGGTTACGCTCTCGACGCCTTCGCCGTTCGTATTGACCTTCAAACGCACGCGCTCGTTTTTTGATATCGAATACAAGTTGTAAACAACTTCGAATGGCGCTTCGCGATTGTCAGGGTAATGAACACAGGTCAGATCGGAAAGATACTCAAACGGCGTCTGCGAATCCATCTTCAGCGCGTCGCAGACTTCAACAATGCGCGACCGCGCGATGCGAACCGACAACTGCCCGAGAAACTCCGACGCGTCGATCACGCTTTCGCCGAATTTCTGCTTGAGGCGCTTCACCAGCGGATGCTCTGAAGCATCGACAGGCTTCGGGCCTTCTTCCTTTTTCTTTACTGGAGGCTTTGGCGCTGCCGGAGCGGCTTGCTGCGCAGCTTCTTTCGCCGCGGCTACTCGCGCTTTGGCCGCTTCGACCTGCGCGTCTTTTTCTGCGTCCGCTGAAAGTGAAGAAGGTTGGTTAGCGCGCGCCTGATCCGGCGGCGCTGTAACAGGTGCGTCCGTCTGTGATCCCGACTCCGGGGGTTTTCCTTCGTCTGCCATAAAACTCAGCTACACTCTGAGTTACGACGCTACGGGCTTTGGCCGTTTGGCGGCCACGGGCGCGCGACTTCCGAAACGCTACGCTCACGTGTAATGCAATTTAAAACAGGTCGGACGAAGCTGACTTTTAGCACGCGATTTGTCGCATGTCAATTTAGCGACTCGCAAACAATCGTGCTTCGATCCGCGCCTTGACCGTGCTCGGTGCAGCCCGTATCATAACTATTTGATTGAGACGAAGATTTGACGACTATATAAGGTGACGAAGAAATGAAACCGGGAATCCATCCAGAGTACAAAGAAATCACGGTGACTTGTGCGTGCGGCGAAACGTTTAAGACGCGCTCAACTCGCAAAGACGATCTGCACGTGGAAATTTGTTCGGCGTGCCATCCGTTCTTTACTGGCAAGCAGAAGCTGGTCGATACGGCTGGTCGCGTCGATCGATTTAATAGGCGGTATGGCAAGAAGGCTGAATCCGAAGCCGCTGCCGCGAAATAAGCTGATGACGATCAAGCATTAGCAAATCAATTTTGAGAGATGCCGGCGTTGCGTACGCTGGTCGCCGGAAGTGCATCAAAGCTGAGGCGACCAGACTCAATCGCCGGCATTGTTGTAAGTAGCGGTTACAGTATTGATTCGTTTAGCGGCGGGACTTGTCCCGCTATCGCCGGACAAGTCCGGCGTCTAAACGAGGGCTGGATTGGAAACATGAGCACCAACGAAAGAGATCTAATTGTCGGCGGGCAGGCCGTTATTGAAGGCGTGATGATGCGCACGCCCAACGCTTACGCGATCGCGGTGCGCAAAGCCGACGGCACCATCGTGAATACTGCCGCGAAACTGCCAAAGTGGAGCGATAAGTTCCCGCTGCTGAAGTTGCCGATCTTGCGCGGCGGCGCAGTGCTGCTGCAATCGATGGGCTTGGGAATCAAAGCGCTGAACTATTCGGCGAGCGAGGCGTTTACGGAAGCTGAAGAGGCGGAAACCGCCGAAGTAAAAGTTTTAACGCCGGCTGTGATCGAAGGTGAAGGTGACTTTGCGGGAATCACTGGCGGCGTGCCCGGTCTGTTCCCTATTCCGAAGAAGAAACGATCTAAGGACGAATTGAAGAAAGGGACTACGGCAGCGGCGGCGAGTTCGATCGTCTTCGCTTTGATCTTCAATGTGCTGCTGTTCGTTGCGCTCCCGCTGTTGCTAACGAATGCGATTTTCGTCGGCGCCGGCTGGGCGAACACCCCGGCGGCGAGCGTCAGAGCTACGAGCGAGACGGCGCCGGCGGGGACGCCTGCGACCCGCCCGCAAGATGCTGGCGCTCCCGAAGATCCCTGGTACACGCGGACCTGGAATTCAATGCGCGCCTATCTGCATCCGGTGCGGCCGACGGTTGGGTTCAATTTGATCGACGGGCTGATCAGAATGAGTTTCTTCCTGATCATGATCGTAAGCTTTTCGTTCCTGAAGGACATTCGCCGCGTCTTTGAATATCACGGCGCGGAACACAAGACAGTGTTCACGTGGGAGAAAGGCTTAGACCTGACTGTCGCAAACGCGCGCCCGCAACCGCGGCAGCATCCTCGTTGCGGCACAAGCTTTCTGATGGTCGTAATGCTCGTTTCCATCATTCTTTTCTCGGTGATCAAGTTCGATTCGCTTTTATTCAATTTTCTGGTGCGCATCGTTTTGATTCCGGTAGTGGCGGGACTCTCTTATGAAATCATTCGCCTGTCAGCGAAGAAAGAAAGCGGCGCGTTCTTCAAATTAATCACTCGGCCTGGCGTCTGGTTGCAGAACGTCACGACGAAAGAGCCCGATGATTCACAATTGGAAGTCGCGCTTGAAGCCTTGAAAGAAAGTCTAAAGTTGGAGCCAAAGACCGGCGAACCGGAATTGGCGCCGTTATCGTAAGACAAAGATGCCCGCGATTGTCTGGACTGATTACGTTAAGTACCGTGCGGCACTAAGGGGATTCGATCTAAAGAAGTTGGGAAGAAATTCTTTTCCGCTCAAGCGAGAGATATTTTGACAATGAAACAAGACGCACCGTCGTCGTGGGGCGTCACGACAAGCAGTTGGTGATTATCCCATGCGACGTTGTGGGTGATGAGGTCATCCCGGCCACAATCCATGCCACAACCCGGCAACAAATTCGGTTTCGACTTCGCACTGGGAGATTTAGCTTATGAAGAAACCTCAAGTTCATTATTTCGAGAAGGAAGACATACTCCATTTGCTCATTGCAGACGGACCGGAAATCAGAAGTCTCGAATTATCACCTAATATCACGGTTGAGTTAGGCGCCGAGGACGAACTGATTGGGGTTGAGATTCTCAATGCGAGCGGGTTCTTACGAGACGCGGTGTTGGAATCGATTCAAGCACGTACGCTGAAAGTTCTCGAAGCCGAGGCTGCCTAATACGAGATCATGCTCGACAAACTTGCCCAAATTGAAACGCGTTACGAAGAGTTGACCAACGAACTCTCTTCGCCTGAGTTGTTGGCTGACCCGGCGGCTTATGGCAAAGCCGCCAAGCAACATCGCTCCCTCGGCGAGATTGTCGAAAAATATCGTTCGTACAAATCTCTGAGTGAACAACTCACCGGCGCACGTGACCTTGCCGCGAACTCTGAAGACGCAGATATGCGCGAGCTCGCGCAAATTGAAATCGAATCGCTGCAAGCCCAGCTCGAACAAACGGAACAAGACCTCAAACTACTGCTGATTCCGCAGGATCCAAACGACGAAAAGAACGTAATTCTCGAAATTCGCGCGGACACCGGCGGCGACGAGGCAACTTTGTTCGCCGCCGAGATGCTGCGCATGTATGCGCGCTATGCCGAGCGACAACGTTGGAAGATGGAAATTCTCGACGTGTCTGAGTCCGGAATCGGCGGGATGAAAGAGGCGGTCGCGCTAATCGAAGGCGACAAAGTCTATTCAAGGCTCAAACATGAATCCGGCGTGCATCGCGTCCAGCGCGTCCCACAAACCGAAGCCAGCGGTCGCATTCACACTTCCGCAATCACGGTGGCGGTGCTTCCCGAAGCCGAAGAAGTTGACGTGAAGATCGATCCGAAAGACCTGCGCATCGACACGTTCTGTTCATCCGGTCCCGGCGGCCAATCGGTGAATACGACTTATTCGGCGGTGCGCATCACGCACTTGCCAACCAACACGGTCGTCTCGATGCAGGACGAAAAGTCGCAGATCAAGAATCGCGAGAAGGCCATGCGCGTGCTGCGTGCTCGTTTGCAGGAAATCGAAGAGCAGAAGCAACACGAAGCGATTGCCGGCGAGCGCCGCTCGATGGTTGGCAGCGGCGATCGCTCGGAAAAGATTCGCACTTATAACTTCAAGGAAAATCGCGTCACCGATCATCGAATCGGCCTCACGATTCATCAGTTGGATCAGGTGATGGATGGCTCGCTCGATGCGATCATCGACGCTCTCACCACACACTATCAGGCAGAGAAACTCAAAGAAGATTCCCTCACGCCTGTTCCCGCGTAAGACCGCACCCAACTCTTTCAAATCGATTGCATTTCCGTTGTTCGTGCGCTTGAGTTCCGCCTCAAGGTCTGCACTCAAGGATTCCTCAAGCCCACTTCCCTAGTCTGCTAAGCGTCGCAGTTTGAATGCATCGCTCGCCGATCGGATTGAGGAGGAACCGCTATGCAGCGTCATCGAGTTTCTTACGGCTTCGCTTTTTCCACGACAGCCAAAGTTATTGCTTTGCTTATTGTTGCGCTGTTTGTCGTTGCGCTGGCCAGTCTTTCTTCGCGAGATTCGAAGCGAACTTCGCGAGTCGCGACGCCTTCTAGCGCCGGCTTCGGAGCTGCGCAGTCGGAGTTAACCGCGTCGAAGGGCGATGCCTGGTCGGTGTGGAAGTCACGAAAAGGATCGAGTGTGGATCGTATCTTTGCGCCGGAGCCCGAAGAGACGCGCGAACGCGACGAACTCGAGCGTTTCATGCCGGTGCCGGGCGGCGAGTCTGACGATCTCGATCGTTTGGAAGCCGAATGGAACCACCGTCTCACTTATCCGACGGGAATTTTCAATCCCGCCTGGCTGCGGCTCGCGTTGGCGCAGGACAAATTGATCGCGGATGCGATACCGGCCGGATTGCCGTTGAAGCTTTCGACGCAAGCAACACAACAAGCGAGCGCCGCATCGTCGATGGCAACGAGCAGTTTCACCGCGCTCGGTCCGAAACCATTGCGCATGACTGGCTGCTCAGGTTGCTACAACTATTCGCTGACCTCAGGCCGCGTCAACGACATCGCGATCGATCCGGTGACGACGAACGTAGGCTATATCGCCACAGTCGGCGGCGGGGTGTGGAAAACGACGAACTGCTGTACTAGCGCAACCTCGTGGACGCCGACGACTGACGATCCACTGCTGGCGACGATCAGCATCGACACGATTACGATCGATCCGAACAATCACAACACCATTTACGCCGGCACAGGTGATCTGAATTATGGATCGTTCTCGATGGGCAGCCAGGGAATTTTGAAATCAACTGACGCAGGCGCGACCTGGACGCTGCTCGGCGCGGATGTTTTCGGCGCGGCGCTTCCCTCACCCGCCGGACAGTTTCCGCAGTATCAAGCGGTTGGCAAAGTGCGTGTCGATCCGCGCAACAGCAACAACGTCGTCGCGGGAACTAAATCCGGACTCTACTTCTCGTACGACGCGGGCAACTCGTGGACTGGGCCATGCTTGACGAACAACTACAGCACGATGCGGCAAGACATCACGGGCCTTGCGCTGAATGACGTCGGCGGAGCTACTCGGATCATAGCGTCGGTAGGCGTGCGCGGTTTCGCCACCACCGTCCAATACAACCTGAATCAGAATGGCGCGAACGGGATCTACCGAGGAACGATGCCGGCCAGCGGTTGTCCTGGCGACTTCACGCTGATAACGCGCAACGATAACGGTTGGACGAATCTGAATGCAGGCAGCGGTCTCGCTTATTCGAACGCGACGACCGGCAATCAAGTCGGTCGCGTGGATATCGCCGTCGCCCCGAGCAACCCAAATTACATTTACGCGCAAGTGCAATCGATCACGACTAACAGCAACAGCGGCTGCGGCGGCGTGGCGGGTTGCCAACTCGGCGCCTATCGCACGACGGATGGCGGCAACACGTGGACGCAGATTCCCGGATCGCCGGGCGCATCTTTGCTGAACTGCAGCGGCTCGCCTGGAGACTACCCGCAGAATTGGTATGACCAGGGCATCGCGGTCGATCCCAACAATCCCGACCGGGTGTTCTTCGACACTTATGAAATCTGGTTCTGGCAGAACGGCAATGCGTCCTGGAACGACACGACCTGCGGCTACAGCGGCAGCACACAAGTTGTCCACGTCGATCAGCATGCGCTCGCGTTCGTGCCGGGTTCATCATCGACACTACTCGCAGGAAACGATGGCGGCGTACATGGAACGAATAATGCCAACGCAGTCAGCGGCAGCTCAGATCCAACCTGGTTCAATATGGACAACGGTCTGAACACGATCGAGTTTTACTCCGGCGACATCAGCGCGAACTTTGCAACCTCCGCAACGCCTCAAGCCAACGGCGGTGCGCAAGACAACGGCTCGAGTTCGGTGCAATTCACCGGCTATCCCGCCGGTCCGGCGCAATGGCAGATGGGCAAAGGCGGCGACGGATTTTATGCGCGCATCGATCCGGTTGGCGGCCGTTTCTGGCAAGGCAACAACAGCGGTCACTTGAGTGTTTGCCTGAGCAATTGCACGGCGTCTGGCGCAACTTGGACAGATGTGGAAGGGCCGTGGAGCAATCCTGCATCTCCAGACACGCAATCATTCGTTCTTCCTTATGAAATCTACAAAGGCGTGCCGGGCGATCCGGCGAACGATTGTCCGGCGAGCGGCTGCAATCACTTGATCGTCGGCACCTATCGCGTTTGGGAGACGATGTCTAACGGCGCGGGTTGGTATCCAGTAAGTCTGAATCTAACGAAACAAACGCTCGGCAATCGTTCGTTCATCAATCAACTTGCATTTGCGCCAAAGGACCAGACGCATGCGATCGTCGGCACTAATGATGGCAACGTGCAGATCGGCGCGGGGCTTGGCGCGGGCGCAATTGGAGTCTGGACCGACGTAACTGGCGGCAACACGATTCTGCCGAACCGTCCGATTCTTGATGTGGTCTTCGATCCTACTTCGACCACAGCGCCCATTGCGTATGCAGCAGTCGGCGGCTTCAACGCGAACACGCCAACGACTCCCGGTCATGTTTTTCAAGTTACGTGCGCGACGGGATGCACGACGTTCACATGGACCGACAAGACCGGCAACCTGCCTGATATTCCCGTCGATTCAATCGCCGCAAATCCGAATTATCCAAAACAGGTTTACGCGGGAACAGATTGGGGTTTGTATTTCACGAACGACATCACCGCGGCCTCACCAGTTTGGTATCGATTCCAAAACGGTTTGCCGCATTCGATGATTTGGGACATGCAGATTGATCGCGGCGCGACGACGCTTTCGGTTTGGACGCGAGGACGCGGCGCATACGTGTGGCCGTTGCCCTCTGCCCCAGTCGATCCGAATCCTTCGCCGACGCCAACGCCCAGCGCGACTCCGACGCCGACGCCCACGCCGACTCCGGCACCGACTCCATATCCGCCAGTGTCAGGCGATGGAACTCAGGTGGTTCAAGGCACGTACGATCCAAACGTCTATCCGTGCGGCTCAGCGATTCATCAGTTCATCGTGCCGGCCGGTAAGTCCGCCATCACAGTCCAGATCAACGCGGCAGTTCCGGCGAATGATCTCAGCGTGACGTTGATCACACCCAGCGGCCAAGCGATCACCGAAGACACTGCTACTTGCTGCGAGGCACTGGTCTATCAGCCTTCGGGCGGCGTTGCAGCCGGAACATATAAGGTGCAAATCTGTCAGACGCCGAACACGCAAGGCGTCCCGCAGACCGCGCCGTTCAGTTACGTCGGCACCTTCACTTCAGTCGGCACCGGCAGTTCATCGCCATCGCCAACCCCGACTCCGTCACCCACGCCGGCGCCAACACCGGCAACGCTGACTGTGAGCGGTCCGCCCGTAACGTGGGGCGCTGGTCCGTTCCTGGTTGCGAACCCAACGGATCAAGTCGATGGCGTTCCGACTTGTGACGGGACGCTCCCGTGCAGCGACTTTTTGTTGGATGTGAACGTGCCAGCGGGCTATGACGATCAGCACTACGTGAAGGTGCAGGTCAACTGGACCAATCCTGCGGCGCAATTCGATCTGTTCGTTTACACGGTCAACGCAGACAATTCGATCGGAAAACTTCAGGCGGCGAACTTCTTCGCAGTCGATCCTGATGTAGTGACGATTTCGGCGGTATCCGGCAGATACTTGCTGCGCGTTTCGCCGACGATTCCGCAAGGCGACAGCTACACCGGTAAGGTCACGTTGGAAAATAAAGTCGGCGCCGCAGTTCAGGGCGGCATCAGCACGCCGACTTTCCAAAACTTCCAGCCGCCGGCAGGTATGGGAAACAGCGCCGGCGAACCTTCGATTGGCGTTGGTCTCGCGGGTCCGGGATATCCGCAAGGCCGCGCGATGTTCCAATCGAACACGTCAATGCTGCGCGTGACGTTCAACGATAACGTGTCGCCGGCGACAGCGCTTTGGGAAACTAAGAGCGCGCCGAACGCCGCGACCTCTCTCGATCCGATTCTATTTACTGATCGACAAACAGGGCGCACGTTAACATCGCAGTTGGCGGGGGCTTGCAGTCTCGCTGCCTACACTGACAACGCGTCTCCATTCAATGACGGCGATCAGTGGGTTCCCGGCCAGGGTTGCGGTGTTCCTGCTGGCGTCGATCACCAGACGTTCGGCGGCGGGCCTTTGCATGCACCGGTGCCGACCGCCGCGGGTTATCCAAACGGCGTGTACTACTGTTCGCAGTACGGAACGCAGGCCGCTTCGTGCGCATTGAGTCTCGACGGTGGTCTGACGTTCGGCCCGTCAATTCCAATCTTCACCGTCAGTTGCTTTGGCATTCACGGTCACGTGAAAGTCGCGCCCGACGGAACTGTTTACGTGCCTGATAGCGATTGTTCATCGGCAGGCGCCCAGACAATCGGAGACTTCCCGACCGCGACTGCGTGACAAGCCCTCGTCTTTTCGGAAGACAACGGCTTGACGTGGTCGCAACCGCAGTTGATTCCCGACAGCAATCCCGCGCCCGGCATCGTCGATCCTTCGATCGGAATTGGATCGAAGGGCACGATCTATTACGGCTATGCGAACAGCAACGGCGCGCCATCGATGGCGGTGGGGCACCTTGACAAGGTGAATCACAAAATCGTCTGGAGCCCGAGTCAGGACGTTGGCACGCCTTACGGGATCAAGAATGCAACGTTCCCGGCCGTCGTCGCCGGCGACGACGATCGCGCTGCCTTTGCATTCCTGGGCACGCCGACCGGTGGTTACTACCAAGATCAAACTCAACCGTCTTCTGGCGCAGGCTTTCAGGGAGTCTGGCATCTGTATGTCGCGGTTACTTACAACGGCGGCCAGACGTGGACGACGATTGACGCGACCCCGAACGATCCAGTGCAACGCGGATCGATCTGCAACTCAGGCACGGTCATTTGCAGCCGCACGCCTAACGATCGCAACCTGCTCGATTTCATCGACGCGACGATCGATCGACAGGGACGCGTGCTGGTGGCTTATGCTGACGGCTGCACTTCGCCGACTTGCATCAACGCCGGGCCGACCGACTATCGAAAGAATGATTATGTTCGCAAGGCTTCAATTGCGCGCCTGACCACAGGCCGCGGGTTGTTAGCCGAGTTCGACGGATTGATCGGCACGCAGGATGTCACATCGATGGTCGGACTTCAGATGACGAATCCGAAATCCGGAGCGGGAGCCGCATCGTTCGATCTGGCTTTGAAGAACAACTCAACGCAGACGATCTTCACGCCGTTGACGCTGATGGTGTCGAACATTAGTTCAGCATCCGGTCGCGTGACCGTCGCGAATGCGAGCAACGGCAAAACTGGCGTAGGAGCGAGTTGGGATTACAGCGCGCTCGTCGGCAATGACAACATGTTCACCGGAGGCGAGACATCGTTGAGTCGCAATTTGAAATTCAACAACCCAAACAACGAACCATTCACAGTCACGTTCAGGGTTGTAGGTGCACTTGCGTCTGGCGGCACCAGCGGAGGCGGATCCAGCGGCGGGACATCTGGCAGTAGCAGCACAGCTTCAACTTCCGGAAGCAGCCCCACAGCGCCGCTAACGAACGCAGTACTTAGCGTGACTTACAATCCGCTGCTGAACACATTGACATGGCAAGTGATGAAGCAGTGAGGCAGTTAGAACCATGAAGCTCAGCGCGGCGTCGCTTCACCGGCGCCGCCGCTTCGTAAACCGCCATCCCAACCAGGCTGCGATAACCAGAATCGAAGCGGAAACGATCCGCGCCGCGACTCCGTGCACTTCGATTGTCCCGCCGCGTCCGAACAAATAAAGATTTCCCGTAATCAAGCCGACGATCGCGCAGACAACGGTCACTAACAACCACAGCGCGAACATCGCGACGATGAAGCCGAGACATCCGTTGAAGATGCACGCTGTCGTTTTGTTCTTCGCTGGTGGCGGTGGGATCGCAGCTGCTTGTTCGCTGCCGGAAAGCTTCTGATGCAGTTCCGCCTGAATGCCGTCGAGCCAATGGCGAATCTGAATGCTGTAGTAGCCTCCAACATCAAACAACATGAAGCCGGTCGCTCCGGCGCGCTCATCCATCAGCTCAACGTCAACCTTTGTTCCGGTTCCGATCGATTGAACGCGCAGGTTTGCCACAGCCGTGTGCGCGAAACTCGATCCTTTTGCGGTGAACCCCTCAGCGGTTTCAGTCACGGCCCAACCGAGCGACTCGCCCATCTGCTTTCGCGCCGCAGCCAGTACTTCGGCGCGCGATGCGGCAAAGCTCCGCTCCTGAGAAAAGTGCTTGTATTTCAAATCCATAAGTGCCGGATATTAATCACCCAAGCTCCTATGTCAATCCATTTGTGATCAATGGCTGCCACCGCCCTCGCTGCTCACCGCGAACTGTGTTATGAGAAACTTAATTAATGGCCAACAATCGCACGGGAAAGAATATCGCCGACGAGATCGATGCCTTGTTCCAGCTTCCGCTAAGCGAGTTCATCGAAGCGCGGAAGACTCTCGCAGCGCGGTTGAAGAAGGACCGGCGCGCCGACGATGCCGATCGGGTGAAGGCTCTGCCGAAGCTGTCGATATCGGTCTGGGCAACGAATCAACTCTACTGGCGACATCGCACTCAATTCGATCAATTGCTGGCGGCGGGTCAGCAGTTTCGTCGGGCGCAGGCGGCGGGAAAGGTCGCGCAGTTGAATGAAGCACTCGCCGCGCGACGTGATGCGCTCAATGAACTTTCAGAACTGGCGGCGAAAGAACTTCGCGGCGCAGGTCACAACCCCGGTTTGGATACGATGCGACGCATCGCCACCACGCTCGAAGCAATGTCCGCATACAACGTGCTTCCTGAAGATCAAACTGCCGGACGGCTAACCAAGGATCTCGATCCGCCGGGCTTCGAATCACTCGCGCCATTCATCCGTGCAGTTCCTACCACGGCCCGGATCGCGAAGCCGTCACCCGCTACTCAAACCAGGAAGCCATCAAGCCCCGCGCCCAAGACGAAGCAAGCTTCCGCGACAACTAACGAAGCGCGTCGCGACGAAGACGCACGTCAAACGAAACTCGCGGCGGCAAAAGCGTCGCTTCAGGAAGCGAGGAAATCGTTGGTAGCGGCTCGCACGAAAACGCACACGTTGGAAGTCGAGCAGAAGAAAGCCGAGCGTGAAGCGAAAGAGGCTGAGAAACGAAAGCGCGAAGCCGAAGCTGAATTCAAAGAAGCGGCAGCCCAGGCTACCGATGCCGCCATCCGCGCGCAAACCCTCGCGCGCGAAGCGGACCGGGCCACGAAGTCTTTGGATGATGCCGAGCGCGCCGTCGAACAAGCTTCGAGCGAACTCGAATCGCTGATGCGAACATCACGCGCGAAATAACCGACCAGCAACAGACTCTAGTTGACCACTGGCGGCTGCTCTTTCAATCCTTTCACCATCAACCAAATCGCCAGCGCTGCATAGGTAAACGCCAGCGGCACTCCCATAGCCATCGGCGCAGGACTGGGATACGGAATGAACTGCGGCAGGGTGATGCCGGTGATCTGCATCAGCGCAGTTAACATGGCCAGGCCCGCGAGCACCTTCGGCACAATCGCTGATCGCCAAAGCGTGGCGAACAGCACGAACATCCAGCTCACCATGACAAGCAGATGACTGTAGTGTGTCCACTTCCATGCTGAACGCACTGCCACGCCGACGATGTTGTAAACCGCGACATCCGCAGGGGCAGCTTTCAGATACTCCTGACCGAAAGTAAAGATTGTCATATAGCCCGCGATCTCCATGCACTGAAGCGCGAAGTTCGCCGCCGCCAGCGCAAGCACCCACATGCCCAGCTTATGCGCATGTGCGCGAAAGACCGGCCACGTGCTTACCGCGATCGCAATCGTAAGCGCGCCGCCAAGAAATAAGAGCATGACGGCGAGACGCACTTGAACTGGATTCACCAGCGCGCTAACGGCAAAACTTTTCGATGTCGCTAACGGCTGCAAAAGGATGTAAGGCGCCATGAGTCCGGTTATCAAATGAATCAAGAAGAGAACGCCGATGATGCGTCCGGTGGTTTTGGGGGATGGCATGTTGACCTCCTGAGTATCTATCGGCAATTACGCCAGTGGGCCGCGATTGGTTCGAGGGAAAGCGCCAATACCCGCTGCATTTGCCAATACCCGCTGCATTTAAGGTAACGGAGAGTATTGTCAGTTCGACTGGCGGCATCCTGGCGCATTACGAACGCGCGGCACAGTCCAAGTTGGAGAAGTCGAGGCTGGAGATTAGAAAGCAGGCGGCAGGAGGGATCAGCAGAATTTACAACTCTTAACACGAAAAGAGTAGACAGTAGCGAGGAGATGGTAGAGAGTAGGGCGCTAAACGCGATCGCTGGTAGTCAGAAAAGAGTGGGACTCCCCAGCGCCTACTTCTGATTCCGTTTCTATTCACCCAAAGGAGAACCACGATGACTCGAACTCGATCCTTTCTGCTTTTACTTTCCTTGATTCTCACCACGGCCATCGGCTTTAGTGGTTGCGCGACCGAGAGCACTAACAAGACCCCAAACACGGGAGCCAAAGAATCGACCGCCACCGGCAAGATTCCAATCACCACTTCTTCCGAAGAAGCGCGGAAGGAATTTATCCAGGGCCGCGATCTCAACGAGAAGTTGCTGGTTCAGGATTCGATCGCGCATTACGACAAGGCAATCTCGCTCGATCCGAACTTTGCCTACGCCGAGTTGAACCGCGCCGGCGTCAGTCCCACCGGCAAAGAATTCTTCGATCACTTGAAGAAAGCAGTGAGTCTCGCGGACAAAGCTTCGAATGGCGAGAAGCTGCTGATCCTCGGCACTGAGGCGGGCGCCAACGGTAATGCAGCGAAGCAGAAGGAATACCTCGATCAACTGGTCGCGGCATATCCGAACGACGAGCGCGCCAACTTTGCGCTGGGTGGTTACTACTTCGGGCAACAGGATTTTCCGCAAGCCATCACGTACTACAAGAAGGCGACGGAGATCGAGCCAAAGTTTTCTTCGGCGTTCAATCTGCTCGGCTATGCTTACCGGCAGAACGATGATTTCGCGAATGCCGAAACGGCCTTCAAGAAATACATCGATCTGATCCCGAACGATCCCAATCCTTATGACTCGTATGCGGAACTGCTTTTGAAGATGGGCAAGTTCGACGATTCGATCACGCAGTACCGCAAGGCGATCGCGATCGATAAGAATTTCATCAATGCGTATCAGGGCATTGGCATGGCGCTGCTGTACAAAGGCAACGCGTCTGAAGCTGCGGCGGAAATCAATAAGATCAACGACGTGGCGCGCAGCGACGCGGAACGACGCACCGCGCTGTTCGCGCTGACTGTCGTCGATGTTGACAGCGGTAAGTGGGACGCGGCGCTCGCCGATGTCGATAAGCAGTACGCTCTGGGCGAGAAGACGAACGATGTGCCGGGAATGACCGGGGATTTGCAGCTCAAGGGAAATATCCTGCTGGAGATGGGCAAGTACGACGATGCGAAGACGCAGTATGAAAAGGGTCTTAAGATGACGGACGACGCAAACTTCTCGCAGGAAATCAAAGACAACGCAAAGTTGTTTCAGCATTACAACCTGGCGCGCGTGGCGCTCGGGAAGAAAGACCTGGCCACGGCGAAGTCAGAAGCTCAAAGTTTCATGAGTGGCGTGAAGAACCCTGTGCAAACGAAGCAAGCGCATCAGCTCATGGGACTGATAGCGATCGAAGAAAAAGACTACGACAAAGCGATCAGCGAGCTGAAGCAGGCCAACCAGCAGAATCCTTACGATCTGTATCGCTTGTCTCAGGCGTATCAGGGCAAAGACGATGCAGCGAAGGCAAAGGAGTTTGCGAAGAAGGCCGCGAACTTCAATTCCCTGCCGGCAATTCAATATGCATTCGTGAGGACGAAAGCCGCGAAAGCGTAAGCAAGATTAACCGCAGACTAGCGCGGATAAACGCGGATAAGAATTCACCACAAAGACACAAAGCACACGAAGAAGACGACAAAGAATTAGAATGCCCGTGCTTAGTGTCTCTGTGGTTAATATCCGCGTTTATCTGC
>JAJPKD010000026.1 GCA_021323895.1 Acidobacteriota bacterium
GGCACGACGACCTACTGCGACATGTATTACTTCGAAGACGCGATTGCCGATGAGACTTCCAAGGCCGGAATGCGCGGTGTGCTCGGAGAAACGGTGATCGATTTTCCGGTTGCCGATAACAAAACTTACGAAGCAGGTCTGGCTTACTCCGAACGCTTCATCAAAAAGTGGAAAGGCAACGCGCTCATCGTGCCGGCGATCGCGCCGCACGCACCCTACACAGTTTCGGAAGCTCACCTTAAAGCAGCGCGGGCGCTGTCAGACAAATTGAATGCGCCAATCGTTATTCATATTTCTGAAACCAAGCGCGAAGTTGACGACAGCCTCAAAGCCAAAGGCGCATCGCCAGTTGATTACCTCAATCGCATTGGTTTCCTGAACGACCGCGTTATCGCCGCGCACGTGGTTTGGCCGAGTGATGAAGAACTTGGTTTGCTGAAGAAACTCGGCGTCGGCATCGTTCACAATCCACAGTCGAACATGAAGCTCGCTTCCGGCACAGCGCCGGTCCCGCAAATGTTGAAAGAGAATTTACCGGTGGGACTCGGCACGGATGGCGCCGCCTCGAACAACGACTTGAATCTTTGGGAAGAGATGGACACCACGGCCAAGCTGCACAAGCTCATCAGCAAAGATCCGAAAGTTGTTCCCGCCGAAGAGGCTTTCGAAATGGCCACGATTCGCGGCGCGCGCGCGCTGCACCTGGACAAGGAGATCGGATCGCTCGAGAAAGGCAAGCGCGCGGATTTGGTGATCGTCGATCTCGACGATCTGAATCAGACACCCTGGTACAACATCTATTCGGATTTGGTTTACGCGACCAAGGCTGACGACGTGCGGACGGTAATCATCGAAGGCCGGGTCATCATGCGAGATCGGCGGCTACTGACTCTCAACGAAGCGCAAATCAAAGCCGACGCTCATCGTTATCGCGAACGTATCGTGCAGAGCGTCGGGATGAAAACTTTGCCGGAGGATTAAGCGCGTCGCACGCGCGCAAGAGCCTTCCGCAATTTCCTGCGCTTCGGACGACGCGCGGCTGTTTGCTCGCCCTTTTGCAACGCGCGCAGGAAATCCAAGACTTGCTGGCGCTCGTCATCGTGCAGCTCATCCGCTAATCGCACCAGCGCCGCGACCACGATGTTTTTGTGGCGAATGTTTTCCAACCCGCGTTCTTCCCGCACGTTAAGCCAAAGCTTGTGAATGAAGTTGATTTCTTCGTCGGTGAGGTCAGGCGCGTGCGCGCCGAGGTAAAAGTCGCTAATCTCCCCCTCCGCGCCAATGACCCGAAAGCGGATTCGCTCCTGTGGCTTGTCACTTAGCCGCTCCCACGCATCGCCTATCATCGTGGCCTGTTGTTCCGGCGCCAGCACTGAAGATCGACCGGCGATGATGTCTGCTGATTGCAGGCGCGCCGCGGTCATCGCGATGGCTTGAAAAATATCAGAGGACGGGACGACCAGAAGGTGAACCGTCTTGCCCGCTTTTTCCGCCAGCGCCACCACTTTGCTGAAGAGGTACTGTTCGTAGCGACTGAAAAGACGCTCTTCCGAGATTCCTTCATAACCGGTGTCCGGACCGCGCATCACGTGCACCGTCATCACGACGAGATCCTTCTTGCCCGTATGAGTGATCTCCAGAGCCTTCTTCAGGTGATCGAGAGTGTTGTAGTCCCGCACCAGACAAATCGTGTTGCCGGGTCGTACCTGAACTGTTTGGTCCGACACCTCTTCGCTGGCGTGCAGGCGGAACTGATCCATCGCCGAGGTGTTGTGAATTTCCTGCGCCCGCCGCCGCTCGTTGATCTTCTCTGAGATGGTAAAGATCGCGAAGAAGACAACCGTGAACGCAATGCCGCTCACCGTAGCCACTTCTTTTGTGATCAGATTTACGCCGGCGATCGAGAATAGCAGCGCCGTAATCACCCCGAGACCGATCGGTAACTCATTGCCGGCCAATGGCAAGTTGAAAGGGACTTTCCATTCGCGTTTGGATTTGTCTTTGAAACGCAGCACCAGCACCGCTAGACCCTTGAATGCGAACGACCAGATAACGCCGAATGCGTAGGCTTCCCCCAGCGTGTACGTGTTCCCTCGCGAGGCGATGATGGCGACCAGTTGCAGCACGACGATCAAATTGATCATGCGATACGTCGTGCCGAACCTGCGATGAGGCGCGCGAAACCAGTCCGTCATGACCCCGTCTTCACTGACTCGATTGAGCACGCCATTCGCGCCGACGATCGCGGTGTTGATTGCGCCGGCCAGCATCAGGAAGCCGACGATCACGATGAAGGCCTGAAAGACGAGCTTGAGCGGCGTCGGACCGGCCAAATTAATCGCGATGCCGCTGATCAGATTATCGAAATACTGCGGCCGCACGTTGTCGGGGATGATCGCGTACGCGAAAAATGAAACGAGCGAAGTGAAGAGCATCGAATATAGAAAGATGATCATCCCCGCGCGCATCAGATTCTTGTGCTTGGGATATTCAAGCTCGCGATTAACTTGAGCGAGAGACTCCTCACCGGACATCGCCAGGAACGAGTGGCCAAAAGCCATCAGAATTCCGATCAAGCCGATGAGCGCGCCGGCATTCGCCGCCAATTTGAAGCGAGGTTCAGCCGGAGCTTGAGCGGCCGAGTCTGCGGGAGGCGCTTCTGTCCGCGTTTCCTGGAACGCGCTGGGAGCAAGCTTAGGCATCCAGCCAACGGCGTCCGTATTAAAGACCAATTGATGTGGCGCGGGCGCCGGTGGCAGTCGCTGCATGCTGGACCGAATCAAGATCGTGAAGAGACTCCACCCGATCAGTAACACGACCATGACCGTCGTCACGTACATGATGCGCAGCGCATCATCGGACGATTCATGTATGCCGCGCGTGTTGCGCCACCAAAAATAAATCGTGATCAGCGCGGCGATGCCCGCCGCGATATAGTTGACGACTTCAACCGTCGGCGTCCATGGATGGCCAATGTAAATTGTTAGCTGCGAAATTAGTCCGACGATGTACTGACCGGCGGACACGCCTGAGATGGGTCCGGTCAACATGTAATCAAACATCAGCGCCGAAACGGAAAGCTTGGCCAGCGTTCCGCCCATGGCTTCCTTGACCACCCGATAGACGCCGCCGCGCGTGAACATCGCGCACGACTCGATGTAGATGGCGCGCACCGCGTACGAGAACAACATCACGCCGAAGATAAACCACGGCGCGGCGCGGCCCACGGCCTTTTCGGCAATGCCGCCAACGTAGTAGGCCGAAGATCCAAGATCGTTCAGCACGATCGCCGCCGCTCGCCAGAACGAGATGAACGACAGCATGACTGAGGTGGCGACGATTACTTGCGCGCGGCCATTGCTGCGCACGGGTTCCGCTGGGGGCGTTTCGTTAATAGATTGATCCATCATGCTCCTGATCTCGCCAGTGCAGGGCGAGCATCAATTCATCGGGCGGCAATTCGCTGAGGACTAGTGTTCCTTCCGGCGGAAATTCATTCTTCTCCCAAAGGTATTGCGCGAGGCAGCTCTCAGCGCAGACGATCCAGAACATGCTGTGCTCGGACAGTGGAATCCTTCTTCTGATCCGAATCTGCGTCACAATCGAATCGGCGAAAGTCACCGTCACAAAACGTTTCTGTCCGTTGTCATGCTGCACGTGGAAATGACATTGCCCGGGTGAATCCGTGACTGAAGGGTCGATGTCAGCCTCGCGAATGATGCTGAATCCGTTTTCGGTGAGATACTTGATCGCCTTAGCTGGAAATGAGAGACGATCGGTTTTTATCCGCTTGCTGCTGATTACCATGACTATCACAAGTCCGTGCCGTTTCGGGTCGATCGGATCGTGACAGGTCAGGCTACTAAGGCCTTAGTAAAAAGTGGCTAAATTGTTCATTAAAAATTCGTAAACGAGGGTGAAGTCGTTACAGAGCGGGCGGAATAAGGTGCGGGATCATCGCTTGATGTTCACAGGAGTGTTCCGCGCAGGATCATGACGGCGACACTGAAATAAATGATCAGGCCGGTAACATCTACCAGCGTAGCCACGAACGGAGCGGAAGATGTCGCCGGATCGAAGCCGAGCCGGCGCAGGACGAACGGCAGCATCGAGCCGGCGAGCGTTCCCCACATAACGATTCCTACTAAAGCCACGCCGACCGTCAGCGCCACCAGCGGCCAGTGTGGTCCATAAAGATTCGAGAATGCGGACCAGACGGTAATGCGCAAGAACCCAATAGTGCCCAGAATCACACCCAACCCTAAGCCGGAAAAGACCTCGCGGCGCATCACCCGCCACCAATCACGCAAGGAGACTTCGCCGAGAGCCAGGGCGCGGATCACCAGCGTCGAGGCTTGCGAGCCTGAGTTCCCTCCGGACGAAATAATCAGCGGCACAAACAGCGCAAGCACGACCGCCCGCGCGATCTCCTTCTCGAAGAACCCCATCGCTGTCGCCGTCAGCATCTCGCCCAAAAACAAAATGACTAGCCAACTTGCGCGCTTACGGATCATTACGGGCAGCGAAGTCTGCATGTATGGTTTGTCGAGCGCGCCCGGTTCGACGGCCGCCATGCGCAGGATGTCTTCGGTCCCTTCTTCGATCAGCACGTCCACGACGTCGTCAACCGTCACAAAGCCCACGACGCTGCCGTCTTTCTCGAGCACGGGCACTGCCAGCAAGTTGTACTTACCGATCTTCCTCGCCACGTCTTCCTGATCGTCGAGCGCGTTGACCGTGATCGGCTTTTTGCGCATCACTTCGGTGATTGGCGTTGTCAACTCGGCCATCACCAGATCGCGCAGCGACACCGCGCCCATCAATTGACCTGTCCCCGGATCCATCACATAGCACGCGTAGATAGATTCTTTCTCTCGCGCGACTGAGCGAATTTTCTTGAGCGCATCACTCACACTCATCGTCGGCTCGAGTCGTACGAACTCGGTCGTCATGATGCCGCCCGCTGTGTGCGCCGGATACTGCAACAACCCTTCCAACTCTTTGCGCACGTCGCCGCTGAGCTTGGGCAGAATCAGATGGCGCGGATGGTGGCCCATCTTTTGGACCACGTCGGTGCGCTCGTCGGCGGACAGTCCAGTGAGGATTTCGGCGGCGCGTGGCGGCTCCAACTGTTCCAGGATCGCGGCGCGCCGTCGCATCGTCGGATCATCGAACAGTTCAATGACCCGCGCAGTCGGCAACATCGAAACGACAGCAGCGGCTTCCGCCAAGGTCAGTTGATTCAAGAGCTCGGCCAGATCGGCCGGCGCGAGATCAGCGACGACCTGGCTGATTCCCACCTGGCTTTCATCGAGTCGCGTGTGAATGCGCTCCCAAAGTGTCTTAAGGTCTGGTACCGGCACGCGCCACCTCGCTGATTGTTTTTGGAAGAGCGTGAAATGCGCAATGGGGGCTATTCGCCCGACTGAAAACGATAACCCACCCAGGGATCGGTGAGAATATACCGCGGCTTGGCCGGATCAGGTTCGATTTTCTTGCGCAGATGACGAATGAAGACCCGAAGGTACTCAGTCTGCTCGGTGTAATCTCCGCCCCAGATTTTGGCGAGCAGCGTGTGGTGGGTAAGGACTTTGCCGGAGTTGCGCATGAGAAAGACGAGCAGATCGAATTCCTTCGGCGAAAGGCGAATCTCTTTTCCGCCAACGCGCACGGCCCGCGATTCAAGATCGATCCGAAAGTCGCCCGCTTCGATCGTCGTCGCTTCGAGACTTGTCACTGGTGAACGACGCAGCGTGGCCCTTACGCGCGCCAGCAGTTCACCCATGCCGAACGGCTTAGTGAGGTAATCGTCGGCGCCGGAATCGAGCGCCTCAATCTTGGTCGCTTCATCACCTTTCACGGACAGGATGATGATCGGGGCCGTGGAAGTTTCTCTGAGTCGACGGCAGAGCGCCAGCCCGTTCATATTTGGCATCGCCAGATCGGTGATGACTAGATCTGGATTCCACGCTTGAAAAAGATCTAACGCCGCTTCGCCATCGCCCGCGACCCGAACATCGAATCCGTGTTTGGAGAGACCGCTGCGCAGGACGAAGGTAATCTCCTGCTCGTCATCAACAACCAAAATGCGCTTGCGGGGTTCCATGGGTACTTAGGTTGCGTTGATTGCTTCGCGTTCAGGCGTCGTCGCCGGCGTTGGCCGCACTTCGTCGTCTCCGACTGGAACCGTGAACACCACGCGCGTCCCGCGGTCCGAACTGCCAGCCTCGATCCAAATTTTGCCGTTGTGCGCTTCGACGATTCCTTTTGCGATTGCGAGGCCCATGCCAATTCCACCAGCTCGATCAGTCGCAATGCTGCCGCGACCACCACTATAGAACCTTTCGAAGACTCTTTCTCGCAAATGTGACGGCACGCCCCGGCCTTCATCTTCGACTGCAATTTCCACAATGTCGTCGCCGGCGCGCCGCGCTTCGATTGTGATCAGCGTGCCGCTTGGCGCGTACTTGCTCGCGTTGTCGATGAGGACATAGATAACTTCCGTCACCGCCCGCGCGTCAACGCGAATTACCGGAAGCTCTTCCTCGATCAAGACGCTTATCCGATGCTCCCGGATCAGCGGTTCGGCCTGCGCCAGTGCGGCGTCGATAATTTCTTCAACTGCGCCCCAGTTGCGGTGCAGGTTCATATCGCCGGCTTCAATTCGCGCCAAACCGACGATGCCCTCGATGAAGCGATCGAGGCGATCGGCCCCATGCGTAATCACTTTCAACATCGCGGCCTGCTCTTCGTCGCTGAGCTTTTCCATCTCGGCTTTGGCTTCACGATCTTCGAGTAGCAGGGTGGCCGAAGCCTTGATCGAAGTAAGTGGCGTGCGAATGTCGTGAGTCACTGCATCCAACAAGGCAGATTTGAGTCGCTCGCTGCGCTTTAACGCTTCGGCTTCGCTGGCGCGATCGAAGGCCTGTTGCAGTTCTTCATACAGTTGCCTGATGCGGGCTCGGCCGGCTTCGGCCTCAACGGCGCGCTCTCTGGCCCGGGCGGAAAGCTGACCCACCGCGAGCGCCGTCACAAAGAAAGCGGTCAGCGCGATCCAGTTTTGCGGATCGGCAATCGTAAGAGTGTGAAACGGAGGCAGAAAAAAGAAGTTGTAGCTCAGCACTCCCAGCGCCGAAGCGAGCAGCGCAGGCTTGCTGCCGCGAAAAATGGCGGTAAAGAGCACCGCCAGCAAAAAGACGAAACCAACCGTGGTCGAATTTATTCGCCCTCGCAGCGGAATCATTAGCGCCGTGGCGGCGGCGACACCGATAATCGCGAGCAGATAGCTGGACCCTTGACTACGCCAGAAATCTTTTCGGTCCGCGGCCATAACAGTTTCAATGTTTTAAATGGTAAGGAACGCTGGTGACCACAACGTTCGGTTTGAAGAGCAACGCGCCTTTCAGCAAGAGGGACGTTTGATTGTGCAGCAGATGATGCCACCATTTCGAAGGAATAAACTCGGGCAGAACGATCGTCACCATCTTGTCGGGACTGAGAGAAATGCGCCGATCCACATAACGGACCAGCGGCCCGACTAACGATCGATATGGCGACGCGATAACGATCAGTTCGACGCCTTCGGTCCATTCGCTCCATTTGGTGCGCAACTTCTGGGTCGCCTCTTCATCGAGATTTATGTAAAGCGCCGTTACATGTCCCGGCGCGATTGCTTTCGCATACTCGAGAGCCTTCAGCACGCCTCGATGAATTCCTGAAATCGGGACAATGACCTCATGTGTGATTGGCCGCAGCTTTTGAAATCCTTCCGTTGTTAGCTGCGTCGCAACGTCAACGTAGTGGCGGTGAATTGCCCGGAAGAGCGCCACCAGCAGCGGGATCAGCACAACTACGATCCAGGCGCCGTGAATGAACTTCGTAATGACGAGCACTACCAGGACCACCGCAGTCGCCAGCGCTCCCAAGCCATTTACGACGATCGACTTTTTCCAGTGCGCCGCCTCTTGAAGGATGATTGAATTAGCAAGCTTCGCGGAACTGTCCGTCGCCTCCTCGGATTTCAATTTCTTTCCGGCGCGGCCGGCCTTCAACCAGTGCCGGACCATTCCCAGTTGCGACAGCGTGAACGAGAGAAACACGCCGACTGCGTAAAGCGGAATCAAGCGACTGGTGTCACCGCCGAAGGAAACGACTAACACCCCAGCGAAGATCGCGAGGATGATGATTCCGTTTGAGAAGACAAGTTTGTCACCACGCGTCGCGAACTGTCTCGGCACGAAACGATCGCGCGCGAGCAAACTGGCGAGGCGAGGGAAGTCGGCGAAAGAAGTGTTTGCGGCGAGGACCAAAATCAAAGCCGTCGTTGCCTGGATCACGTAGTAGAACCAACCCATCGGCCCCGTGAAAATGATGCGCGCAAACTGCGAAATCACCGTCTCGTTTTCGTGTGGCTGCACCTTGTAGAGGTAGGCCATTACGCTTGTGCCGACGAACATCGTCGCCAACAGTATGGCCATCCAGGTCAGCGTCGTCGCGGCGTTCTTCGACTCTGGTTGTTTGAATGCTGGTATGCCGTTCGAGATGGCTTCCGTTCCCGTCAACGCCACGCAGCCGTTGGAGAACGCGCCCAGCAATAGAAACAGACTTATCGGTTGCAAGCCATACCCTTCGGCGATCTTCAGATGTTCCGGGCTCGCTTGTGCGGTCACCGGATGAAAAAAGTAATGAACGATCCCGTAGCCGACCATGAACAGAAAACTGATTAGGAACGAATAGGTTGGGCCAGCGAACAAAGCGCCGGATTCGCGCACGCCGCGCAGGTGCGCCACCGCAATGAACGCGATGAGAATCAGGCAGAGAAAGACTTTGTGATTATCGATCCAAGACAGGCTGGTGCCTTGCGCTGCCGAGGTGATCGCCGCGACACCGGCGGAGATCGATACTGACACGGTTAGCACATAATCAACCAATAGAGCTGCCGCCGCGACTAGCCCGGGAGTCGTGCCCAGATTTTCTTTGGCGACGATGTACGCGCCGCCGCGCGATGGATATGCGAAGATTGTCTGGCGATAGCTGATAGCCACGATTCCGAGAACGATCGCAATCACCATCGTAATCGGCACGACATAGTTAAAGGCGTTAGCCTGTCCCGCTGCGTAAGCCGCGGCCAGCACCAACAGGATTTCTTCCGATGCGTATGCAGTTGAGGAAAGCGCGTCTGATGCGAAAACAGCGAGGCCGGTTTTTTTCGACAGACGCTCGTGAATGGCCTGCGCAGTCTTCTTGGCTTTGCCGACCAGTAAACGTTTTAGCGTTAGAGCCATAAAAAGTGCGGAGTAGGAGCCGGAGCCCTAACCCTTAGTCATGCCTCCCCCAATGAATCGCCATTAAGACGTCTTCGCGATCGAGCGTACAAATCGTCATGTGATTTCCCGGCGGAAACTCACCGCGCTCCATCACGTAATTCGCGAGGTGGCGTTCCGCGCAACAAATCCAAAACTCGCTCGAGATTTGAATTCTCTCTCTCGTGCGGAAAACAGTTTCGCTGATTAACTGATCTGAAATCTCAACAGCTATTTCTCGTTCAATGCCCTGCGGGTCTTGTACCAGAAAGCGGTAGGTTCCTTGCGCCGGCGTGTCGAAACCTCTCGCCTCCCACGCCCGCACGATGACGAAAACATTCTCGGTTAGTAACTGAATGGCGTTCTCGCCGTCATCGTGAGAGAGGATCGTGTGATCGGATTCCTCGGCCCGCAGAGCATTGCCGCGGTAGCCCACGATCAATTCAATGCGGCGAGACAACTCGGCAACACGAGTGGTCAACTTGGCCAATTGCTGCACGAACTTTTCTGGAATGGTTTCTTGATTTGCTCGCCGCATTTCACCAGCGGCATTGAGCCGCCAGTGTCAGGCTAGAGCCTAATCCGTAAAGATCGGGTAAGAGTTTTATAAAGAGTTCGTAAAGATGAGGCTTTTGAAGTGGTCGAGTTTTCCCGCTTACGCTTTATCGGCATTGAATCGATAACCGATCCAGGGCTCGGTGAGGATGTATTGCGGCTTTGAGGGATCGGCTTCTATCTTCTTTCGCAATTGGCCGATAAAGACGCGCAGGTATTCATGCTGCTCCGTGTAGTCTCCGCCCCAAACTGCTCCCAGCAAGGCGCGGTGGGTAAGGACCTTGCCGGCATTGCGAACGAGAAAGGCCATGAGATCGAATTCTTTCGGCGTCAGTCGTAGCTCGGTGCCACCTTGCGTGATGGTGTGCGCGTCAAGGTCCATGCGAAATTCTCCGGCTGTAAGAATGCGCGAACCTGCTTCGGAAGCAGGTTGACGGCGGAGCGCGGCGCGAATCCGCGCCAATAACTCGTCCATGCTGAAGGGCTTCGTTACATAATCATCGGCGCCAATGTCGAGGGCTTTGACTTTGCTCTGCTCTTCACCGCGCACCGACAAAACAATTATCGGAACGTCAGAGATTTCCCGTAGCTCTCGGCACAACTCGAGACCGTCCATGTTGGGCATTGCCAGGTCAGTTATCACCAGCGAGGCCGGCCAGTCATGAAAAGTTTGCAGAGCGAATTCGCCGTCTCCGGCAATGCGGACGTCGTAGCCCTTGGCGGTGAGGCTGCGCAAGAGCACACGAGTGAGCTGGGGTTCGTCGTCAACAACAAGGATGCGCGGTTTATTTTGCATCTTCGATGATTGGTCTCGCAGGGGCGGTTCGGGCGCCAATCGGCAACTCAGTCAGAAACTTGGCGCCGGTTTCGCCGGCCACATTTTCAACCCACATCCGCCCGCCGTGAGCCTCAACGATGCCGCGTGCGATGGCTAAGCCCATACCGCTTCCCGGGACACGGCGATCGCCGGCATCGCCATCACGCATCGCGCGAAAGAATTTCTCGAAGACGCGATTGTGCAAGTCGGCGCGTATGCCTGGCCCACGGTCTTCAACGCTAATCAGCACTGCATTTCCGTTTTTCCGGGACGCGCGAACAATAATTGGCGCGTCCGGAGGTGAATACTTTGCAGCATTGTCGATCAAAGTATAGATGGCTTCCGACAGCGCGTGCTCGTCGACGGAGACTTGCGGCAACTCGTCCAGCCAGACTTCCATGCGATGTGCGCGCGTGCGCGGCTCGGCGCGCCTGAGGGTCATGGTGATGATCTCTTCGATCGAGGCCGGATGCATTTTTAGTCGCATGTCGCCCGCATCGATGCGCGCCAACCTGGTCAATCCTTCGACAAATCGATCCAGGCGGTCAGCTTCTTCATCTATGACCTGCAACATTTCTTTTCGAGCTTCCAGATCGAGCTGCGGCGGTTCATTCTCGCGTTCCATTGCGTAAAGGTCAGCGAGCATGGAAGTCGCCGAGGCCTTGAACGAAGTCAGCGGCGTGCGAAAGTCATGAGTGACGGCGTCGAGCAGGGCGGACTTCAACCGTTCGCTTTGCTTGAGGGCTTTAGCCTGACTGGACCGTTCAAACGAATCTTGCAGTTCGTAATACAAACGCTCGACTTCGCGTTTGGCGGCTTCGGCCTCCTCCGCGCGATGCTTTACCCGCCCCGATAATTGGCCCACGGTTAGTGCGGTAATAAAAAACGCAGTCAAGGCGATCCAATTCTGCGGGTCGGCAATCTGAAACGTGTGAAACGGCGGCAGAAAGAAAAGGTTGAAGCTGAGGACGCTCAACACTGAAACCAGCAAAGCGGGTTTGCTGCCGCCAAAGAGCGCCGTGAAGAGCACGATCAGCAGAAAAGCAAAACCAATCGTCGTGGAATTGACGCGGGCGCGCAGCGGTATCAACAGCGCGACCAGCATTATCAAACTAAGTGTTGCAAAGAGGTAGCTGGACCATCGTCGATTCAAAACACCTTTTCCGATCGCAGCCATACAGGTTTCAGTGCTTCAAGTGATAAGGAACGCTGGTCACCACAACGTTCGGTTTGAACAGGAGCGAGCCTTTCAGCAAAAGCGAGGTTTGATTGTGCAGAAGGTGATGCCACCATCGCGAAGGGATGAACTCAGGCAAAACGATCGTAATCACTTTGTCGGGATTCAGCGACATGCGACGATCGACATAGCGCACTAATGGCCCGACGAGCGATCGATAAGGCGAGGCGATGACGACCAACTCAACGCCCTTGCCCCATTCGCTCCATTTTGTTCGCAGTTTTTGCGTGGCTTCCTCGTCGAGATTTATGTACAGGGCGGTGACGTGACCGGGGGCGATTGCTTTCGCGTAAGCTAGCGCTTTGACCACCCCACGGTGGATACCGGAAATCGGGACGATCACCTCGTGATGAACGGCTTGCAGGTCGTGAAGCCCTTCCATCGTGAGTTGCTGCGCAACATTGATGTAGTGTCGATGAACGCGCAAGAACAGAGTCACCAACAAAGGAATCAGAACGACGACGATCCAGGCGCCGTGAACAAACTTGGTGATAATGAAGACGAATAAGACAACGCCGGTAGCGAGCGCGCCAATCGCGTTTATTGCCAGCGACTTTTTCCAATGAGAGTTCTTTTCGAATTGCGACAGTTCCGCCACGGTCATGCGCGACTCTCGCGGTTTTGCCAGTCGGAGGTCCTGAGAGCTTTCGTTTCCTGAACTGCCTGGCGCCGATGCTGGCCCGCCTGCGGTCGCGGCCTTCGCGCGCAGTAACTTTATCTCCTTTCCTTCACGCCACCAGTGCACAATCATTCCGGCCTGTGACAGAGTGAACGAAAGAAACACGCCGACCGCGTAAAGGGGAATCAACCGGCTGGTGTCACCGCGGAAAGCCCAGACCAGCAACATGGAAAACGCTGCTAACAACACGATAC